>JACDAU010000117.1 GCA_013695265.1 Chloroflexia bacterium | reverse complement strand
CGCCGCCGCGCCCCTTCCGGGCGACGAAGGTCAGGGTTTGGTTAGAATACCGCGAAAAGCCGCGCATCATATCGAAAAATGGCGTTAAGTAAGTAGAGGGGTGGCGATCATCTCTGCGACCCCAGGGGGAGACCGCATGCTGGTGTTCGTCGTCGCAGGTGGAGAACTGCCCGAGCCACAACGGTTCGCGCCGTTCGCGCGCGCGGCAAACCTCGTAATCGCGGCGGACGCTGGCTACGATCACCTGCTCGCGATGGGCGCGCGACCGCACCTCCTGATCGGCGATCTCGACTCCATCTCCCCCACGGCACTCGCGGATGCCCGGCGCGCCGCCGTGCCCATGGAAACATTCCCCACGGAAAAAGACTGCACCGACACCGAACTCGTCCTGCGCGAGGCCGTGCGGCGCGGCGCAACCTGCGTGCTCGCGTGCGGAACCTTCGGCGACCGGCTCGACCACACCCTCGCGAACGTCCTGCTCCTCGCCTCCCCCGCCCTGCGCGAGACGGATGTCCGCCTGCTGGACGCGCGGCAGGAGGTGCGGCTCGTCCGTGGAAGCGTTCAGCTTCGAACACAGCCAGGGGAGACGATCTCGCTCCTGCCAGTGGGCGGCGAGGTGCGAGGGGTCACGACCACCGGGCTGTACTATCCCCTCTCGGACGCCACGCTCCAGACCGGCCCCGCACTCGGCATCAGCAACGTGGCCGTGGGAGAAGACGTTGCGGTGCGCGCCGCGTCCGGCGCCCTGCTGATCACCCGCATCTTCACCGGGGGACTCGACGCCACTCAGTACCTGCGCGACCTCGTCGCGCCTAGCCCCTGACCTAACGATTCCGCTCCCGTCGGACGAACAGAAACGTTCCCGCGATGAGGAACACCGCGAAGAGCGCTCCGATCACCACGAGGTTGTAAAGCGGGCTGGCGATCACAACTTCGGAGTAATCATCCGTGCCCGCATAGTACAAACCGCGCGTCAGGTCGATCGCGTAGCGCATTGGTGAGAGCCGCGAGAGGATGTCGAGGAGCGGCGGCAGGTTCTTGATCGGCGCGAACACGCCCGCGAGGAAGAACTGCGGGAAGATGATGAACGGGAAGATCTGGTTCGCCGCCCGCTGGCTCCCGATGTTCCCGAGCACCATGACCCCGAACGCCCCACCGAGCAGGCACGCCACGATGCCCGTGACCAGTAGCGCGAGTATCTGCTGCGGCGAAAGCGACAGCCCCAGCACGAGACCGAACAGGATGATCGCAACCCCCTGAGCGAGCGCGACGAGCGTCTCGCCGAGGATCTTGCCGAACACGATAGAGTAGCGCGAGATCGGCGCGACGAAAATCTCCTGGCTGAAGTCGTTCTCGCGGTCCTCGATGAGCGAGATCAGCCCACCGGCGGCGGACTGGAACAGGTTCTGCGCGTACACTCCGGTAAAGACAAATGTGAAGAAACTGTAGCTCGCCTCCAGGTTCGCCTCAAAGCTGCCGCCGAGGATGCCGATGAACACCAGCGGAAAAACGAGCGTCGCCACGATGCGCACGCGGTCGCGCAGGAAGCGCAGAACATCCCGGTACGAGATCGTGAGGATCGCCGCGACTTCCGTCATGCCGGTTCCTCCTGGGGCTCGTCAACGATCGAGAGGTACGCGTCCTCCAGCGTCGGCGCATGCGTCCGCACCACCGTGAGCGGCGTCTCGATGCTCCGGAGCACCTGATGAACACTCCGGCGGTCGAGGTCAACGCGGAACGGCGGGGTCTGCGTGTGCCGCAACCCCGCGCTTTCCAGCTCCGCCAGCAGCCGCGGTCGGTCGGCGGCGTCGACGAGCAGGTACTCGCTCTCCACCAGTTCCGCCTTGAGATGTTGCGCCGTGCCGAGCGCGGCGACCGCGCCCCGATTAATAACGCAGATACAATCCGCCTGCTCCGCCTCCTCCAGGTAATGCGTTGTGAGGAAGACGGTCGTCTCCATGTGGGCGCGGGCGTCGGTCAGGTATTTCCACAAACCGCGCCGACTCGCGGGGTCGAGCCCGGCCGTCGGCTCGTCAAGGAAGAGCACCTTCGGGCTGTGAATGAGGCTGCGCACGATCTCCAGCTTGCGCTGCTGCCCGCCCGAGAGCGTCTTCACCGGCCGGAATATCTCTCCCTCGATGCCGACGACGCTCGCGAGATCCGCCACCTGCCTGCGGTACGCGGCGGGCATGCTCCGGTACGTCGGGCGCCAGGGGTAAAGGCCGTACAGCACGGCGTGGAACCGGACGTTCTCCTCGCCGGAGAGGTTGAGATCAAGGCTCGGCTTCTGGAAGATGATGCCCACGCGTTGACGCACCGCGCTCGCCTCGCGGGTGATGTCGTGCCCCGCGATACGGACGCTGCCGGCGGTGAGCGCGAGCGTCGTCGTCAGTATGGAGATCGTCGTCGTCTTCCCCGCGCCGTTCGGCCCGAGCAACGCGAAGAGCTGGCCAGGTTCCACCGTGAACCAGATGCCGTCCACGGCGTTCGTCTCCGCCTTCTTGTACCGCTTGACGAGGTTCTCGACTTCGATGATGGGGGGCATGGACCGGCACACGTCCTTCACCCGAGCAGGGCCATACACTCGTGTTCTTCCACGCATGGGTCAGCGTAGCAAGTACAGGGTACCGCAAGTCCAAGCACGAGGGGGAGACGCACAGCCGTGGCTCGTTCCCCGGTTCACCCAGCAGTCCGAGGGCATCCCGCCGCCGTCCCCCAACCTGGGTCACTCGCCGACCTCGCGGTGCTGGACCAGCGCCTCGTACCTGCGCATCAGCGGCGTGACGCTGATGCCGTGCACCACGATCGAGACCGCGACCAGCGAAAGCACCAGCCCGGTGAGCCTGCGAGCAAGGTCGTCGGGCAGGCCGTGCTCGATGGCGTAGGTGAGATAGTACAGCGAGCCGACGCCCCGGATGCCGAACCAGCCGATCATCGCCCGCTGCGCTGGCCCCGCGTCGCTCCCCAGGAGGCCGAGCCAAACCGAGAGCGGGCGAACGACGAGCAGCAGGAGCGGCGCGAGCCAGAGAACCTCGAACGTCCAGTACGCGCGCGTCAGCACCCCGCCCAAAAGCACCACCACCCCCGCCTCCAGCAGGTGTTCGAGCTGGTAGTTGAAGTTGAGCAAGGAGACGGTCAGGAACTGCGCGGCCTGAGGCGCCTCCGCCACCGCGATCTGGCGCCCCGCCGCATGGTCCCCCGGCGCGAGCGTCGGCAGCTCGGCGGGCTCCTCGGCATGGCTGGCGCTCCGAAGCTCGATCAGGCGGAGGGCATAGCCCGCGGAGAACACCGCCAGGAAGCCGTATCCGTACACCAGCTCCGCCAGTCCGTAGGAAAGCGCGATCAGGCCCAGCACCAGGAACTCGTGCAGGCCGACTACCTCGTCGTGCCGCCGCTGCGACCGGAGCACCGCCTGCCCCACCAGCCAGCCCGTGACCAGCCCGATGGCGATGCCGACCGGCACCGCCCACGCGATGTCCCACAGAAACCAGGAGATGAGATCGAACTGCCCGCCCGCCCATAACTTCAGGAAGCCGGCCTCCTCATCGGGATGCAGCCCGAGTAACCCCAGGCCGAGCATCACGAAGGGGAAGGCGGTGCCGTCGTTGAGGCCCGCCTCGCCCGAGAGCCCGGACCGCAGCGTGTCGCGGTCTGTGACGCCGCGCACCTGCACGTCGGAGGCGAGCACCGGGTCGGTGGGCGCGAGCACGGCGCCAAGCAGCACCGCCGCCCCCAGGGGCAGGTCGAGCAGCAGCACGCCGATCAGCGCGACCGCCGCGATCGTCAGCACCATCGTGAGGCTCGCGAGCCGCAGCGGCAACAGCCAGCTCCGAGCGCCCGGCGAGCGCCGGATGTTCAGGCCGACCGTGAAGAGCGAGACGATCACCGCGATCTCGGTCAGGTGTTCAAGCAGGCGTGCCTCCCGCACCGCGTCCCACGACACCAGGCCGATCACGCCCGGCCCCATGATCAACCCGACGAGCAAGTAGATATTCGAGGTGGATATCGGGAAGCGCGCGAGCAGCGGCGACGTGAACGCGATGCTCACCAGCAGCGCGCCCGCGATCAGAAACCAGTACGTCGCGGTCATCGAGAGTCCGCCACCGGTACCGGGAATGGGGCCGGAGTCCGGCTGATGCCGCGTGCCCCGCCCGCGTACGCCGCAGCCGGTCGTCGCCCCGCCGCGGTCTCTCGCCGGTCGGTATCGAAGGTCACGGCCCGCCGCGCGCGAGCGCGGTAACCGTGACGAGCCCTAGCCCGAGCGCGGCGCCCGGCCCCGGCATATAAGTCAACGCAGGTGTTCAACAGAAAAGCTCTGATCCAGGCGGCACAGAGCCGCGATCTCTTTGTCTTTGCCGATAGAAACGCGCCAGAAGCACGGTCGCACATGCCGCACCATCTTCCCCTGGTGCAGGACTGATGCCGTGGCGCGCGGTGGATTCTCGCATACAAGGGTATGGACATGAACGATGATCGAGGATGTGCCGAGCCTCACTCATTGCCGATGACATCACAGGATCATCCCGTCTCCGTCCCGCAGTCTGCGTCCACTCCGCCCCAAAGTCATCGCCGCGCGTGGCGTATAATCGGTGCGTAGTTATAGAAACGAGGACCGACGATGATCCAGCCCGACAACTCCTTCGGCGCCCGCGCACAACTGCACACCGCCGACGGTGCCCTCACCTACTACCGCCTCACGAGCCTTTGGGACCAGGGCATCGCGGATGTGGACCGCCTCCCGTACACCCTCAAGATCCTGCTCGAGAACGTGCTACGCACGGGCGGTGGACTCGTCTCCGAGGACGACGTGCTCCGCCTCGCCACCTGGGGCACCGGCGATACGGGACGGCACGGCTTCCCGTTCCTGCCCGCGCGCGTCGTGCTCCAGGACTTCACGGGCGTGCCAGTCGTGGTCGATCTCGCGGCGATGCGGGCTGCTGCAGCGCGCATGGGCGGCGACCCCGATCGCGTGAACCCGCTCGTGCAGACCGACCTCGTGATCGATCACTCCGTCCAGGTGGATCTGTTCGGCACCACGCGCTCGTTCGCCGGCAACGTCGCGCGCGAGTACGAGCGCAACGGCGAGCGCTACGCGCTTTTGCGGTGGGCTCAGAAGGCGTTCCACAACTTCCAGGTCGTTCCCCCCGGCACGGGCATTATCCACCAGGTCAACCTGGAGTACCTCGCGAAGGTCGTGCAAACCCGCGAACAGGGCGGCGAGATGGTCGCCTTCCCCGACACGCTCGTCGGCACCGACTCCCACACCACGATGATCAACGGACTTGGCGTGCTCGGCTGGGGCGTGGGCGGGATCGAGGCGGAGGCCGTGCAGCTCGGCCAGCCGCTCTACCTGCTGACGCCACAGGTCATCGGCTTCAAGTTCACCGGCGCGCTGCCCGAAGGCGCGACCGCGACCGACCTCGTGCTCACGGTGACGCAGATGCTGCGCGCGCGCGGGGTGGTGGAC
>JACDAU010000113.1 GCA_013695265.1 Chloroflexia bacterium | reverse complement strand
CTGTTATTCTGTACGGAGAACTTCGATGGAACAACAAAACGCATCGTGAAGCAGGGGGATCCGCATGACCAGGCAAGGGTGGACCGTAACCTCACCATTGGAGAGCGAGCGATTCGCGTGGCTCGATACGATCTCGGCGCCCGTGCAGAAGGGCTGGCACGCCCTGTTTCGCGCGAACCAGGGGACGATGCTCGCGAAGAACGCGCTCAACGGTGTGCCGTGGCGTCATCGCGTGCACCCGGCGATCATCATCTTGCCGCTCGGTGCGTGGACGACCGCCGCACTCCTGGACACTTTGGACGGGTTCGCATCGCGAAATGGTGAGAGCCAGTACCGGGCGAGTGCCGACGCGGCAGTGGCGTTCGGCCTCGTCAGCGCGGTGCCCGCAGTCCTCTCTGGCTGGGCCGACTGGGTGGATCAGTACGGGCACCAGCGCCGCGTCGGCATGGCGCACGCACTGACGAACATCACCGCGATCGCCCTGTACGCCGCCTCGATGGGGTTGCGCGTCCGCGGCATGGAGCGACGCAGGACGGCCCGCGCGCTCGCCGGTCTGGGGTACGCGATTGTCGGGGCAGGTGGTGTGCTCGGCGGTGAGATGGTCTATAACCTGGGCGTGAACATCCCGCACGTGCTCTACCCGAAGGCGCCGGTCAAGTGGGCGGACGTGCTGGGGAGCAACGAATTGCCCGAGGGCACGCCGGTCGTGGTGGACTTCGAGCGCGTGCCCGTGCTGCTTCTGCGCCATGAGGGGAGCATTTACGCCGTGGAGTCGTGGTGCCCGCACGCCGGCGGCCCGCTCAACGAGGGCACGTTCGAGGGCTGCATCGTCGAGTGCCCGTGGCACCAGTCCCGCTTCGATCTCAGGGACGGCCATCCAGTGCAGGGCCCCGCCGCCACGCTGCTCCGCACGTTCGAGGTGCGCGAGGCAGGCGGGCGCATCTCAGTGAAGCCAAGCTTCGAGGCGGCGGACTGGCCACCAGCTCCGGCTCCACCGGCGGAGCATCCCGCGCTGGCACCGCAGTAAGCGAGTAACGAGCAATGAGCAACGAGTAAGTAGACCTGGGTAACGGTCGCCGTCCCGTAGCAGTGTCGCATGCACGTTCGTGTGAACGACCTGCGATCCTTTCCGTTTACGCATCACTCGTTGCTCATCACTCATCACTAGACTACTTCGCGCAATTATGGCTCGGGCAGGGTGGGGAGATAGGGCGCAACCGCCCGGAGGACGGCGACGAGGAGGGGCACGATCACCAGGGCGGGCAGGAAGTTGGCGACGGCTATGCGCTTGATTTGCAGCAGGCTGCTGATCCCGATAGCGATGATCAGCACGCCGCCCACAGCCGTCTGCTCCCGGATGATGTCGGCGTCCAGCACGCCCGCGAGGAACCCCGCGCCGAGCGACAGCCCGCCCTGGAACACAAGGATCGTGACCACCGAGAGCAGCACCCCCCACCCGAGCGAGGCGCCGAACGCGAACGACGCGAACATGTCGAGCATGCTCTTGAGCGCGAGGGGGCGGTAGTTCCCCGAGAGTCCGTTCTCCAGGCTGCCGGTGATCGTTAGCGGCCCCACGCAGAACACGAGCGAGGAGGCAACGAATGCCTCGCTGAATCGGCTGTCACCACGGGCCAGCTTCTGCTGTGCCCACGCGCCAAACCGATCGATCCAGACTTCGATCCGCAGCGCCTCCCCGACGAGCCCGCCGAGCAGCAGTCCACCGAGGAGCAGCAGCACGTTGCGCGTGGTGAGCGCCATCTGCATGCCCACCACAAGCGTGATGAGGCCCAGGCCATCGAAGACGGTGCGCTGTACCCGTTCCGGCAGCCGGTCGCCGAGGAGCTTCCCGAGCGAGCCGCCGACGAGGACGGTGAGCGCGTTGAGAATGGTGCCGCTTATCATGGACAGAAACAACGCGCGTCAGTATAACAAAGGGGCGTCGGGCCGCCCCGTGATACGCAATCCGCTTAAACCCCGGTGCATGTCATCACGAACTCCGTGAGGGATCCGTAACCCCGACCACGGATTCCTCGCAGACTCGGAATGACAGATGCTCTACTATTCAATTGGAATGAGAATTATCCTGTCATCTACCCGTCCGCGTCGCGGAGCGCGGCTTCGAGGCGCTGCTGCCGCAGGGCAATCGTGATGTCGCCGCGAGTGCGCTCCAGGATGCCACGCGCGTTGTCCGTCGTGCGCCGCAAACCGCCAGTCAGGGCGTCGGGGTAATCCACCGTGACGAGTATGTTGTAGATCTCCTCCATCGCCTCCAACAGGTACTCCGCCTCCTGCGCCTCCCCGTGACGGATGATGTCAAGCGCTCGCCTGCGCAGCTCGCCCACCGCTTCCCCAAGCCCGTTCAGGTATGGAGCAACATCCACACTCAGCGATGCGAAATCGGGCACGGCCTCGTGCTGTACCAGCGCGAGGGTGATCCGCGCCTCGGCGTACTCCTTGAGCGCGTCCTGCAAGTAGCCAGCCCAGTAGATGTCCGGAAACTCCTGGAGCGCACCGCGCAAGCCGTCGAGCGTCGCCGACACGTCGAGCAGCGCCACCCTCGCCTCCTCGAACGCGTTGCGGTGCGTGGAGCGGATGGCGTTCGCACACTGCCGGGTCACGGTCCGGGAGGCGGCAAGCGCGCGCTCCCGTGCGGTGTTCTTCGTCTCCAGCCGCGACCGCGCCGCCGCCGCCACGTCGTCGAGTTGTATCCAGTCGGGTCGCTGCACCAGGAACCTCCTCAATCGTGAAGCTTAAAGCTGATGAGCCTGCCGAGTCGGTCGAGCAGGCCGAACCGTGGCTCGGTCTCGGGTGCGTCCATCAGCATAAGGACACCGTCGAGCCTGCAATACTCGCGGTTACAGCGCAAGCACGCGACTGCGCGCGGACGGCTCTCCAGGTCACCCTCGCATACTGGACACTCTAGCAGGGGCAGGAACTGCCCTTCCTCGGCTGGCACACCCTTGAGGGGGTCGGGGCCGAACGCCCGGAGCAGTTCGCGGCGCAGGTCGTCCGTTGAGAACCGTCCCGACAGAAGGGCCATCTCCCCGACCCGCACGACCGGCAGGACGTACTGGTAGCGCTCGCGTAGTGCGGGCGTCTCGGCGGCATCGAGCTCACGCAGATGGAACCGTAGTTCCCCGGTCAGGGAGCGAAGTTCCTGGAGTGCGTCATCGCAGAGTGGGCAGTTGCGCTCGCCTACCAGGGTCACCTCGCGCACCGCTGCTTGGGCGTCTATCATCGAGCGATTATAGCACTGAGCGACCGGCCCGGAAGATATGGTGGGTCACGGCTGAGAGCCGGTACAGCCAGGTCCAGAGGCGTTTCACCCCGCCCTGTCCTCGCCGACAACGTGGGAAAGCCGCACTTGAAGACTGCGGATTCATCGCTGCGCCCAGAACGCCTTGCGATGGGTGCGCACCGGCCCGGGCGACGGCGAAGCAAATGGGCACGGGCTCATAACATCGCCCTGCCTGAACAGTCTCACCGTCCCACCTGACATTGTCGAGTCACGCCCCGCGCCGGACCAGCGAGGTGACCTCCCTGCCGAAGCGCTCGATCTCCTCGAGCTGGGGGCTGCTCTGCATCAACAGGAGATCCACGCCAACGGCTTCGAACTGGGCGATGCGGGTGGCGACCTGTTCCGGCGTGCCGACGAGTCCGGCGCGCAGCCCGCGATTGGAGACAGAGTAGTCCTCCAGGCTCACCTCGCGCTCCAGCTTCGACTTGCTGACAAAGTCCTGATAGCTGTGGTAGGCGCGGGAGGAGGCGCGGACGTCCGTGATGCGAGCCACCTCCGCGCGCGCCTCCTCCTCGGTGGGACGAACGATGCAGTATGCGGCAAGGCCGTATGTCATCGACGGCAGGCCCAGCGTTTCGCGCCGGGCGCGCATGTCCGCGATCTTCGGGGCGACGAGCTCCGGCGGGTCGCCGTGCATCAGGTACGCGTCACACTCGCGAGCGATAAGCTCCTTTGCGGTGTCCGACTCGCCACCCGCATATAACCGGGGCCACGGCTTCTGCACCGGCGCCGGAGAGAGCAACCCCTCCTCAACGTGGTAGTACCGGCCCTCGAACGAGAAGTTCGGCTCCGACCACATCCCCTTCAACACCCGCAGGAACTCGCCGGTGCGGGCGTAGCGCTCCTCGTGCTGGTCGAACGGCACGCCGTAACGACGGGCCTCGTCCGCCCACCAGGCGGAGACGATGTTCAGGGTGAAGCGTCCGCCGGAGATATGGTCGATGTTCGCGGCCATTTTGGCGGTGAGCGCGGGGTTATGGAAGCTGGGGCGGACGGCGGCCATGATCTCCAGCCGGGAGGTGCAGGCGGCCAGCGCTGCGGCAGTACTCCACGCCTCCAGAGTCGGCTCCTCCGGGCCCTTGATGTCGTTCAGGTTGAGCTCCGCGATGAGGGTAACGTCAAAGCCCGCATTCTCAGCGGCCCGGGCGACGGCGAGGTTGTACTCCCAGGTGGCCTGCATCCCCTCGTCGTCCACGTTGCGCAGCCACCCGCCGAAAATCGGTTGCCAGTATCCAAGTCTCATTCTCTTCCCTTTCTCCTCGCGGTTCGTTCGCCGTGGTCACCGCGTTCCGCATAATGAACGCTCAACACGCACAGTAGTATCGCGAACGGGAAAGCTCGCTCTGCAACAGGCGCACGAAGGGCAGCGGGTCCGACGGAGAGAGCACCGCGTCCGTGACCGGCCCTCCATTCTCAAAGCTACCGTCGACGAGCGACAGAAGCGCATCTTCCGACAGGGTGTGCCCGTGCGCCGCGGTCGGATCTTGGCGCAGGAGGTTCACGTAATCGCGGACGTGGACCCACTGCAGCCCGTCCGTGTGGGGGCCGCTCTGGGGCACGGGCTCACCGACGGCGTCGGCGTACGCGAGCCAGGGGAGGTCCACCCCGCAGCGGATGGGCAGGCCGATCCACTTCCAGACGCGGGTGTTGAGGTCGAGCAGCTTGTACTCCCCGTCGCGGGGGTCAAACAGGAACTCGGTCTCGGATATCCCCTGATAGCCGAACTCGGCGAGGATTCGCGCGCCGCGCTCCGCGACCGATGGCGCCCATCGGGCGTCCACAAGGCAGGCCGTGCCGGAGAACGGGGGGTACTGCGCCTGCTTGCGCCCGACGAACAACCCTGCGGCGGCACCATCACGGCCGACATACGAGCAGAGCGAATAGAACGTATCCGGGCCGGTGGGAATCATCTCCTGCGCGAGCAGCTCGTGCCCCGGCGCATCCGCGACGATCCGCAAAAACTCGCCGGCATCGTGAGCAATACGCAGCTTCTCGCCAAACGCGTCGTAGTACAACCGCTGCTGCGCGGGCTTTACCACACACGGCCACGCCAGTTCTGGCAGAACCTCCTCTGGATGGCGCTCCGCAAGGTACCAGGTGCGCGGTATGGGAATGCCGAGCCGCTCCGCCGCCTGGTACAGACTCGTCTTGTTGAGCACGGGCTCTACGATCTCCGGGCCGGAGAATGGAAAGATGTAGTAGCGCTCCAGCCGTTCGCGGTGCCGCGAGATCGCCACGACCCACTCGTCATTCGTTGGGAACAGCACCGCTGGCTGGTCCAACACCTCGCCTACAGACTCCAGATACGCCACGAAGCCTTCCTCGTCGGTGATGGGGTTCGGGCAGATGCCACTCACGACCGCGTGGCGCGAGTAGAGTCCGACGCCGCCCTGGTCGCGGTCGAGCGCGATCACCGGGATACCGCGTGCGCCGAGCGAGCGGGCGACAGCAAGGCCCGTGATGTGCGCGTTGAAGGTGAGCGCCGCTTGCCGACCGGTGGGGTTGACCACGCGCGCAACGACGTCCCGGACCTCGTTAACGCTCCAGAGCACGATGGCAGCTATGGTTCTCGCCTCCATCCGGGTACGAAGTGGAGAGGGCGCGCGATGCAGGTCGTGCTACTCAGCGTCGTATGTCTCCGGGGATACTGCCCCGTCGCCTGCCAGCGCCCCCGTGCGTGCCTCCTGTTTTAAGACCCAACTGCGCTGGATCACCGCGCACACCTCCTCCGGCGAGTCGGTCACGGTCAACAGCTCGATATCCTCAGGTGCGATGTTGGCCGATGGGAGCATACTGAGCCGCAGCCAGTCCAAGAGGCCGGACCAATACTCAGTGCCGACGAGGATCACCGGGAAGTTCTGGATCTTGCCCGTCTGGATCAGCGTGATCGCCTCGAACAGCTCGTCCATTGTGCCGAAGCCGCCGGGAAAGATCACGAACGCCTCGGAGTACTTCACAAACATCGTCTTACGAACGAAAAAGTACCGAAGTTGATCGGGATGTCCACGAACGCATTGATGCCCTGCTCGAACGGCAACTCAATGTTGCAGCCAACGGACTTGCCACCGTGCTCTTGCGCTCCCCGGTTGGCGGCCTCCATGATGCCCGGCCCGCCCCCCGTGATCACCGCGAAGCCCATTTCGACCAGTCGCCCGGATACCTCGCGGGCAAGCGCGTAGTACGGGTTGTCCGCGCCGGTGCGCGCGGAGCCGAACACGGAGACGGCGGGACCGAGGTCCGCGAGGGTATCGAACCCCTCGACGAACTCGCCCATAATGCGGAAGACGCGCCACGGATCGCTGTGAATGAATTCCGTTCTCTGAACGTGGTCTGACTCGAGAAAGCGAGTATCTTCCGTCGGCTTGCCAGACCGATGAGCGCGATTCAAGGAGGGATTGGATTGCATCGGAGCTGCCACGTCGTCTCGCCTGGCGCGCTCACTCATCGGTTCCTCCCACTGTCAGGCACTACAGCGCGATCTCGATGTCATCCCCACGAACCCGCACCTCGTACCGGGGCACTGGGCCGGTGGCGGGGAAGTTAAGGTGCTTCCCGGTGCGAATCTCGAACTCCGCGCCATGCAACGGGCACTCCACGGTGCCATCCTTTGGGTAGATGTCACCTTCGGAGAGTCTGGCGTACGCGTGGGAGCACACATCCCCGATGGCGTGGTACTCCCCCGCGAGGTTGTAGATACCGATCTCCTCATCGCCGATCTCGATGTGCTTCACGTCTCCAGGTGCTATCTCGCTAACCTTCGCGACCGGTTGAAACTCGGGCATGGATTCTTTGGTTCCTCTCATCGATGTTGCTCACGTACTCCCGTCCAAGGGCAGCGCTCACGTCTCCCGGTGAACCGAAACGACACTCCCTCGGTATTTCGGCGCATCCGGCAAGGGTGACGGAAGCAACCAGTTCGACTGGAAGCAGTCACAGCCCGCTAATCGGTATCGGATCCGACCCTTACAGATCCTCATCCTCAGCCGCAGCAATCCCGTACACGCCGCTCTTGAGCACCTTGAGCCCGAGCAGCGCGCACTTCACCCGTACCGGCGTGAGCGTGATGCCGAGCATCTCCAGCACGTCTTCCTTTGTGATCCCCTTGACCTCGTCGATCGGTTTGCCCTCGATCATCTCCGTGAGCATCGAGACGGAGGCCTGCGAGATAGCACAACCACGCCCGGAGAACTTGACCTCGTCCACCACGCCGTTCTTCACCATCAGGTCGATCTGGATCTCGTCGCCGCAGAGCGGGTTGGAGTCGACATATGTTATGTCGGGCGACTCGATCACACCTCGGTTGCGCGGATTACGGTAGTGATCGAGTATGTATTCTCGATAGAAATCTTCCATCATTGCTGTTGTCTCCCGCATCAATTATACCCTTGCGGGCAGGGAGGAGTTCCAGTGGAACGCACCGCTGGCAACGCCGTTGGTCCGCGTACTTACAGCCGGAAAATCTGCCTCGCCCGGTGCAGGGCGGTGACCAGGGTATCCACGTCGTCCTGTCCATTGTAAATGTAGAAGCTCGCACGCGTCGTGGCGGGAATGTCGTACCGTTCCATCAACGGCTGGGCGCAGTGGTGACCAGCGCGAACCGCGATGTTCTCCTGATCGAGAATGTGCGCCAGGTCATGCGGATGGATATCCGCGAGCGTGAAGCTGACCGCCGCGCCGTGGTGCTCCGCCGGCGGACCGTACACCCGCAGGTCCGGCACCGTACGCAGCCGCTCCAGCGCGTACCCCACCAGTTCCCGCTCGTGTGCCCGCACCGTGTCCATACCAAGTGCCGTAAGGTAGTCTACCGCGACCCCTAGGCCGATGCCGCCGGAGATGTTCGGCGTACCGGCCTCGAACTTGTACGGCAGCTCCGCGTAGCGGGTATGGTCAAGATGTACCTCCCGAATCATGTCGCCACCCCCTAGGAACGGCGGCATCGTTTGCAGCAGCTCGCGCCTGCCCCACAGCACGCCCACCCCCGTCGGGCCGAGCATCTTGTGGCCCGTGATCGCGACGAAGTCCGCGTCCCAGTCCCGAACGTCCACGGGCATGTGCGGTGCGGCCTGCGCGGCGTCAACAACGACAACGCTCCCCGCCTCATGGAAGCGAGCGGCAAGCTCGCGCACGGGGTTGATCGTGCCGAGGACGTTTGACACGGCGGTCACGGCGAGGAGCTTTGGTCTGAGCTCGAGCACCTTCTGAATATCGTTCTCGTCAAGGTAGCCGTCGTCCGTAACGTGGATGAACTCCAGCCGGGCGCCGGTCATCTGGGCAAGCATCTGCCAGGGCACGATGTTCGAGTGATGCTCCATCTCCGTAAAGACGATCACGTCGTCCTTCCGAACGTTCTCGCGTCCCCACGAGTACGCAACGAGGTTCAGCGCCGCCGTGACGTTCGCGGTGAAGAGAACCTCCTTCGCAGATCGGGCGTTGATGAAGCGCTGAACCTTGACGCGCGCCTCCTCGTAGCGGGCGGTCGCCAGCTCCGAGAGCCGGTACACCCCTCGGTGAACGTTCGCGTTGTACGTGCGATAATACTCGTCCATCGCCTCGATCACGGATGTTGGCTTCTGGCTCGTCGCGCCGCTGTCGAGGTAGACGAGCCGCTTGCCGTCCGTCTCCTGTTGCAGAATCGGGAAGTCGGCGCGTATCGCGTCCACATCCAAGGTGTTCGGTCGGTTCCCTGTCATCACTGTCATCGTGCGTGTTTCTCCTGTCAGGCCGTCGTGCGGATCGCTGACGGCTGACCGCTGAAAGCTCGGCTACCCCATCTTCGCGTCGATGGCCGCGCTCAACCGCTCGCGGACGCCTTCGAGGGGGATACGGGTAATAAGCGGCTCGAAGAAGCCATCGACGATGAGACGCTCCGCATCCCGCCGCGAAAGGCCGCGCGCCTGCAAGTAGAAAAGCTGGTCTGGGTCTATCGGCCCGACGCTCGCTCCGTGGCTGCACTTTACGTCGTTCGCCTCGATCTCCAGGTTCGGAATCGAATCCGCACGCGCGTGGTCCGACAGCAGGAGGTTTCGGTTCGTCTGGTACGCGTCCGTCTTCTGCGAGCCGGGACGCACGCGGATCAGCCCGCTGAACACGGAGCGGCTCGTATCGCGGAGCACGCCCTTGTACAGCAGGTCGCTGAAGCCGTTTGGCGACGCGTGATCCTGGAGCGTGTGCGCGTCGAAGAACTGGCTCTCGTCTCCGAAAAACAGCCCCAGCATCTCGCAGTTCGCGCCCGGTCCGGCAAGCTCGGCCTCGACGTTCGCCTTGGAAAGCTTCCCGCCGAGCGCGATGTTCAGGTTCCTGTTCTGGGCATCCTTGCCAACGCGATGCTTCTGCGCGACGAAGTTCCAAACGTTGCGCCCCCACTCCTGCACGTTCACGTAGCGCACCTGCGCGCCCTCACCGGCGACGACCTCAACGGCGCCCACGCTCAGGGATGGGGTCTCGGCGTCCGAGGAGTAGTAGCGGTCAATGACGGTCACGCTTGCGTGGCGCTCCGCGACGATCAGCGTGCGTGGAAAGACCGCCGAGCCGCCCTCGGTGAGCGTGAAGCTGGCCTGAAGGGGCAGCTCGACCTCGACGCCCGCTGGCACATACACGAACACACCTGAGGCGAGCGCGTTCGCGAGCGCGGCGAACTTGCTGTAGTCGTCCGGAATCAGCGTGCCAAGAT
>JACDAU010000109.1 GCA_013695265.1 Chloroflexia bacterium | reverse complement strand
GTCCGCGAACTGCCCACGACCGACCGTCCACCGCCCATCCCGATGGTGAAGTACCTGCGCAACGCGCCAGCGCTGCTGCGGACGGACCGCGGCTTCGGGCTGCTCGTTTTGTCCCTGATGCTCGGCTCATTCTCGCTGATGGCGCCGGCGTTCTACACCGCATACGCGCTTGACCGCTTCGACGCGAGTTACGGCACCGTGGCGCTCTTCACGACGCTGCTGATGGCCGGGAGCACGGTGGCGAACCCCATACTGGGCCTGCTCGCAGATCGCCAGGGGAACAAGCTGGTATTGCAGATCGGAATGCTGCTCGCCGGAGCCGCTGCGCTCGTGGCGCTGCTTGGACCGTCGATTGAGTGGATGTACCTGGTGTTCGTACTGTACAGCTTCTCGCTTGCGGGGTCGAATATCGGGGGTTTCAATATGCCGCTGGAGTTCGCACCGCGGGCGCAAGTGCCGACGTACAGCGCAGTGTGTATGACGTCAAGCGCGCCCATTCGCGCCCTCGCGCCGATGCTCGGCGGCCTGATGCTGAGCATCGGGCTGGGTTACTGGTCGGTGTTCCTGTTCACGGTCGTGGTCAGCGGAATGGGCCTGGGCCTTCTAACGGTGAAGGTCCGGGACCCCCGGCACGAGCCCGTGCCGAGGACTGGGGGCTAAGATTGGATAGCGGTGAGGGTGCGGCGAGGGGTGTATCACCGGTGACTGGCCCGGCGGGGGCGGTGCCCTCTCCCGTGCAGATTGGGTGGCACCGCCACGCACCAGCGGTTTGAGCAAAGGAGCGCGATATGCAGGGTGAGGCGCACGTACGGATCGAGCGCGACTCGATGGGGGAGGTCTCGGTGCCCTCGGAGGCGTACTACGGTGCCCAGACCATGCGCGCCATCGAGAACTTCCCCATCAGCGGCCTGCGGATGCCACGGCCGATGATTTGCGCCCTGGGGCGGATAAAGAGCGCGGCCGCAGGGGTGAACGCCGAGCTTGGCCTGCTCGACCCTGCTCTCGCCGCAGCGATCGAGCAGGCTGCGGCGGAGGTGGCAGACGGCGCGCTGGACGCGCACTTCCCGGTTGATGTCTTCCAGACCGGCTCCGGCACCTCAACGAACATGAACGCGAACGAGGTGATTGCCAACCGCGCGATCGAGTTGCTGGGCGGGCAGCGCGGCGCGAAACAGCCGGTGCATCCGAACGATCACGTGAACCTTTGTCAGAGCTCCAATGACGTGTTCCCCACCGCGATCCACCTTGCGCTGCTAGACGTATTGCATGCCGATCTCGCTCCCTCCCTCGATGAACTGTACGCCGCGCTTGTCGAGAAGACGGCGGCGTTCCTGCCCGTCGTCAAGACCGGACGCACGCACCTGCAAGACGCCACGCCGATCCGTCTGGGGCAGGAGTTCGCGGGCTATGCCGGACAGGTGGAGCGCGCCCTCCGCCGCCTCGACTATACGCGGGCGGAACTCTCTGAGCTCGCACTCGGCGGCACCGCGGTTGGCACCGGGGTAAACGCGCACCCAGAGTTCGCCCGGCGGGTGTGCGAGCGGCTAGCTACTATCTACGGCTTCGAGGTGCGCGAGACCACGAACCACTTTCAGGCGCAGAGCACCCTTGACGCGCTGGTGTTCGCCAGCGGCGTGTTCCGCAGCGTCGCAGTCGCGCTCACGAAGATAGCGAACGACATCCGCTGGCTCGGCAGCGGCCCTCGCGCGGGGCTGGGCGAGCTCACGCTGCCGGAGGTACAGCCGGGCAGCTCGATTATGCCGGGCAAAGTGAACCCCGTAATCGTGGAGTCGATACTGATGGTGTGTGCCCACGTGATCGGCAACGACACTGCCGTGATGCTCGCGGGCCACGGCAGCAACTTCGAGCTCAACACGATGATGCCCATTGCCGCGCACAACCTGCTGGAGAGTGCCGCGCTCCTCGCGTCCGCCACGGGCAACTTCGCGCGGCGATGCGTCCATGGAACGGAGGCGACGGCGCGCGGACCACAGATGATGGAGCAGGGGCTCGCGATCTGCACCGCGCTCGTGCCCAAGATCGGGTACGATGCCGCGGCGGCGATCTCCAAGGAGGCATATGAGACAGACCGAACGGTGCGGGAAGTCGCGCGCGAGCGCACGTCTCTGACCGAGGAGGAACTAGCGCGCATCCTCGACCCGGCCTCGATGACGGAGCCGGGCAACACCGTGGACTCAGCGGCGGGCTGAACCCACGCCACCGGGGTACGAGCGTCCCTTCCACTCCTGCCCGCCACCCGCGTAGTGGCGCACCACCGAGGAGACGTACACCGCCGAGAGCGCGGCGGCGGCGAGCGGCTGGCCGAGGGCGTACGCCGGAGACGTGTGGAGCAGTCGGCTGCCCCAAATGCGGGTCGCGAGCATCAGAAGCGCCGACGTCCGCGCCACGTCCACAACCCGGGCGCGGAGCCCCACGCACCACCCCAGCAGTGTGAGTGCGGGCAGGATCGAGCTGATGAAAAGAGTAAGCAGCGTGGCGGCGGCCAGCAGCGGCCGGTTGCCTGAAGCGGGATACAGGCTCTTACGCCACCCTGCCCGGATCTCCCCAAGCCCGTGGTACATGCGCACCCGCACCATCTTCGTGGCATCGACCAATAGCAGCGCGTACCCACACCGCTTCAGCAACCCCGCGAGCGCAACGTCGTCCGCGATGTCATCTCGCACCGCCGCGTGCCCACCCGATCGATCGTACGCCTCCCGGCGCACGAGGATGAACTGACCCGTCGCGTATGCCGTGCGCGACCAGCGGCTGTTCACCAGCAGCGGTGGCCGCACCGTAAGGATGAACTGCGCGAAAGCGGGCTGGAGCACGCGCTCCCAGAAGCCGCGGCATTCCAGGTGCTGCACGACGCTGATTGTGTCCGCACCGGAGTCCTGCGCGGCGGTGACGGCTTGCGAGAGGGTTTGTGGGTGCAGCCGGACATCGGCATCGGTGAAGAGCAGCCACGTGCCATGCGCGTGCCGCTGGGCCTGATGATTCGCCCAGCTCTTCCCGATCCAGCCCTTTGGCGGCGGTGCCCCGCACAGTACCTTGGCGCGCGGATGGAAGCGCGCCACCTCCCTCGCGATGCTGGCTGTCGCGTCGCGCGAGCAATCGTCGAGCACGATCACCTCGAAGTGTGGGTAATCCTGTGCCAGCAGGGAGGAGAGACAGTCGCGGACGTTGCGTGCCTCGTCGCGCACGGGGAGCACAACCGAGAGTGCGGGCAGCGCGGGGCTGGGCGCGGGACCGTGTGCGGGGGCGAGGACCGGGACGCGAAGACGCAAGTGGAGCAGGATACCGAGGGACCATAACCAGAAGAGTATGGAGGTCCTGAGCACGTGGTAGCGGATGCGGTACAGCAACACGCCGCCTTTTATTAAACCTTGTGGGCCGCTGTTCTCCGTAGGCTTGGGATGGCACATGCCCGCGCGATACGACGCAACTGTGACGCCACCGCCGGGGTTGGACTGCCACGACAATGGGTACGGGCATACCCGCCACCTACTATGCACCTGATGGGCACCCCTGCGACGAGGGGCCGTGAGGACGAAGCCTATGGCACCAGAGCAGTTCGAATCCTTCTACAACGTTGTCGCACCGAAGGCGTATGCCCTCGCGCTGCTGGTGGCAGGCTCGGATTCCCGGGCGCAGGATGTCGTCCAGGAGTCGTTCGTCAACCCTGTAACGGTCGATATCGGCACCGAGCCGATGCGAGGAATAGAGGCGAGCCTTATGCGTGCCGTGCGACGCGCGAGTTGCGAACGGCTCGCGTGTACCGTTCGTGCAGGGCCGCTCCACGTACACGCGGAGCTATGCGACGAACTAGCGCAAGATGTGTGCGTGGTCACGGAGCCAGGATACTTTCGCGGCCTGAAAGTACGGGAGATTGCGGCATGCCTGGCGCTGCCCGCTGGAGAAGTGTGCAGCAAGCTGCTCGTCGGGATGCGCAGACTGAGGGATGCGACGTAGCAGCCCGGATAGGTAGCGGAAACCTGCGCTTGTTTCGGCGGCGCGGATGCTATTCCGTGGGCATTGGGTCCGCAGCAGGAGGCTGCGATGCCGAGATCGTGCCCTTGCGCGGGTCGACGATGGCTGAGCGGACCTGGTCGAGCAGCACGTCGAGGTCGAATGGCTTCGGTAGAACGTATACATTGAATTGCTCGAGATGTTCCCGGTGATGATGCAGGAGCTGGATTGCCGCCGAGCAGACGATTACCGGAATGCGGCGCGTTTGCGGATCGAGCGTGAGCAGGTCGAGGGTGCGCCAGCCTTCTTCTGCGGGGCCGAAGATGAGATCGAGGATCACCAGATCGGGCTGTAACCGACGGATGAACTCGTATCCCTCGGTCCCGACGATGCATGTTGAGACCTCGTACCCTTCGTCGGTCCGCAGCAAGTCTTCCATGAGTCGCAGGAACGTCGTATCGTCGTTCACCACTGCAATGTGCGGACGCTTCTTACTCATGTGGTCTCCTTTCAGCTAGGGATATCGTACTTGTAGTCCGTCCGACTGTTGAGTGGGCGCCTCAGGGTGGATGCGGGGCAGTCACAGTGGCACGCGCTCTGCAACGTTCTGCACGATGGGGGAGTTTGTTCCCTCCTCGTGTGGTCATATGGCCGAAGTATCCCATAAAGGGGGCAGTATGTCATCGAACGAGAATCAGGAAGGGCTGCTGGAAGACCCGAACGCCGGAAGCGGCACGAACAGCAGGCGGACCGAGGATCATGGTACGGTGTCCAGTACATCTACTACGGAGGCTCGTGCCGGTGCCCAAGACCAGACGGCAACATCGCCCACGGAGTACATGACGACGAGCGGGAGCGACGAGCCTACGGATCGCAGCGCCGTCATCGAGGGTGATGAAGACGCAGGAACGTCGGATCGTGCATACGCGACTGCGAGCGACGCCCCTGACATGGGCACGGCGACTACGGGCACGATGAATATCGACCAGATCCAGAACGGCTGGGATGTGTACGGCAGCGACGGTGAGAAGGTGGGCGATGTCGATGAAGTGGGGCCGAATTACGTCCTCGTCCAGAAGGGGATGTTCTTCACGAAGGATCTGTATGTCCCGACCTCTGCAATTACTGATATCGAGGACGACCGCGTGACCTTGAACGTCACGAAGGATCAGGTCGAGAGCATGGGCTGGGACGAGCCGCCTATGGCTGACGTGGACACCGCATCGGCATCGTCGGTGCGGAGTGGCACAGGGACGGACCAGACGATGAGCACCGGGGCGGCGCAGGAGTACATCACGACCGAGCATGCCGAACCTGCGCGGACAATGGAAACAGACGACGATGACGTTCGGGTGCAGCGTCACGAGGAGGAGTTGCAGGCGACCAAGAGCACGCGCGACTCGGGTGAGGTGCGCGTGAGCAAGGACGTGGTCGAGGAGGAGCAGACGCTGGAAGTGCCGGTGACCCGCGAGCAGGTCACGGTGCGCAGCGTGGACGCGAGCGACTCTACGAGTGACACCTCCGAGGCGTTTCAGGGTGGGACAATCAGTGTCCCGGTGCGCGAGGAGGGGGTAGAGGTCGATAAGCAGACCCGTGTCGCGGAGGAGGTCGAGATCGACAAGCGGACGGTAGAGAGCACGGAGGGCGTGACAGACACCGTTCGGCGCGAGCAGGTGAATATCGAGGAGCTTGGTAACGTTGACGTCGACCGTCGTAGCGATAACCCGCTCGATGAGGATGTCAGGGCGAGGTAGCGTCTGGTACTTGTTGGGTCCAGTGTGATTCGCGCAGGGGGTAGAAGAAAGAGCAGCCCTCGTTTTCTACCCCGATCTCCTGCAAAGCACAAGGTGTGCATTAGCCACCGGTGGGAGGCAAGGATGGAACTCTCGCCACCGGCAATATGATAAGAAAGAAACATAATTGCCGAACTGTCTGCCGAACTGTCTATGGATGTAGGTCAGATACAGAACGGATGGGACGTTTACGGGAGCGACGGGGACAAGATCGGCGACGTCGGTAACCTCGGCCCGAACTACGTGCTTGTGATGAAGGGCTTCCTGTTCACGAAGGACATCTACATTCCCACGTCGGCCATCACCGGTATCGAGCACGATCGCGTTTACCTGAACATTGCGAAGGACCAGGTGGACAGTATGGGCTGGGACCAGGCACAGACGGACGACACCAGTTCACGGATGATGGCGGACACCACTTCGGGTACTACGGGTACTGTGGAAACCAGTACCACCCCAAGCAGGGCGGACGACTCCACGACCGCGACAACCGCGACGAACGATTCCACGACCGTGACGAGCCGAGATGCAGCCACGGACACCGATTACCCGTCACAGCAGTCCGACGATAGCACCACGACGACACCGCGCTCATAAGCCGAGCCGGGACCGTGCGCGACGTGTTCGGCCCCCGCTCAACGGAGCGATGAGTTGACGAGGATCGTCACCCAGCCCCAGACGATCCCAGTGGAACGTACGAGCGGGTTAGCAGATATTTGGTATAGGCGGCGACCTCGCGGGCGGTATAGCGCACGCGCAAGATGGCGGTACCCTCCGCGGGGCTGTTGTTTGTGGGCGAACTGCGCGGCTGGAGCCGCAGGCCCGAGGTCATCGCGCGTGAGCGAAAGATATGTCTGCGATCGCTGACGAGCACAACTGACCGCAGCTGCCGCTCCCGCAACTCGCGCGCGACACCGCGCAGGCTCGTCAGGGTGTCGTTCCCCTCGGCGACGGCGAGCAGCGCTTCTCGCGGCACTCCGTTCGCCTCCAGGTAGCGTGTGCCCGCCGCTGCCTCGGTGTACAGGTCACCCTCTTGCTTACCGCCCGCGACCACGATCAGCGGCGCAAGACCCCGGCGATACAGATCGGCTGCGTGGTCGAGTCGGCTCTGAAAGACGGGGGAGGGCGTGCCCTGATACTGCGCGGTGCCGAGCACGACGATAGCGTCGGACTGTGCCGCATCGTCGAGTCTCCCGACGGCTTCGACCCGTACCGCGACGAACAGCAGCCACCCGGCGCCAAGAAGCAGCGCGAGCAGCGTGAACCGGCGCATACACCCACCGCGCACGGGACTGCGGCGAGTATGATGTTGGGTTGAAGGGCCAAGCATGACAGAGAAACTATAGCAGCGAAGGCGTATGTGTTGCACCTGGCACCAAACACAGCGTATTCCAACGCAGGTGGGCGGCAAGAGAACGCTTGCCGAGCCGGTTTGGGTGAAGCTTGGCGCAGCGCGGCAGTTGACGAGGTGCAGCAAGCGAGATGATCGGGCAGTCACGAAGAACCGCCAGGACAGCGCGCTATCATCGATGCGAACCGGCTGATTGCTTGTCTCAGCGCCACAGGGGCATGGCAAGCGGTGCCCTTACACACAATAGAGCGTCGACATTTACCTGGATTGGGTATAGTGCACCTAATCAGGACCACCGATCCTTCGCTGCGGCTCAGAGTGACATGTCGCTACGGCGCAGGCGTATTCGTCATGACACGGCAAGGCCGCTCATACGTGGTCGGTATTTGACTGAGTCGGCAATCCTTTTTGTGTTGTTGTGGTGGATGCCTGGACCAGGGCCGGCCTGAAACGGGCCGTCGCAGGCAGCCCCACCACCTGGAGGATCTCGTCCTCGTCGAGCGACTCGCGCTTCAGCAGGGCATCCGCCAGGGCGTCCAGCCTGGATCGCTCCCGTATGAGGACGCTTATCGCGTCCTGGTATGACTCATCGATGATTCGGCGAGTTTCCTTGTCCACGGTCGCGATGAGTCCCTCGCCAAAGTCGCGGGAGACACCGCCGCCGGACGAGCCGAGGAAGTCCTCTCCCTCGTTGCCGGCGAGGTACAGCAATCCGACCTCCTTGCTCATGCCCCACCGCGTGACCATCTGTCGCGCGATCTCCATGACCTGCTTCAGGTCGTTCTCCGCGCCCGTTGTCACGAGGTCGAACACGATCTCCTCTGCCGCCCGGCCACCGAGCGCACCGACGATCCTGCCCCGGAGGTAGCGCTCGGTGTAGTTGAATCGGTCGTCTGCCGGGACGGAGTACGTGACGCCGAGCGCCTGTCCACGCGGCACGATAGTTACTTTGTGGACGGGGTCCGCATCGGGCACGAGCAGGCCGAGGATCGCGTGGCCGGCTTCGTGATACGCGACGCGACGACGGTCGTCCTCGCTGAGCACAAGCTGTCGCGCCGCGCCAAGGATGATCTTTTCCATAGCATCGAAGAAGTCGAGTTGGGTCACAAACGGCTTCTCGCGGCGCGCGGCGAGCAGTGCGGCCTCGTTGACGAGGTTACGCAGGTCCGCGCCGACGAGCCCTGGTGTGGTCTCCGCGATCGTTTCCAGACTGAGGTTGGGATCGAGCGGCACGCCGCGCGTATGCACCTCCAGGATCGCCCTGCGGCCCAAGCGGTCGGGGCGCTGCACGGTGACCCGGCGGTCAAAGCGGCCAGGCCGCAGCAGCGCTGGGTCGAGCACATCGGGCCGGTTCGTGGCGGCGAGCACGATTACGGCGTTGCGGCCATCGAAGCCATCCATCTCCACGAGGATCTGATTCAGCGTCTGCTCTCGTTCGTCGCTGCCGCCGCCGAAGTTCGCATTGCCCCCTCGGCGTCGGCCGATCGCGTCCAGTTCGTCCACGAAGATGATTGCGGGCGCTTCTTTCTTTGCGTTGCTGAACAGCTCGCGCACGCGCGAGGCGCCGACACCGACTACCATCTCGATGAACTCGGAGCCGGACATGCTGAAGAACGGCACGTCCGCCTCGCCCGCGACCGCCTTCGCGAGCAGCGTCTTGCCCGTGCCCGGTGGCCCGACGAGGAGCACACCTTTCGGGATCGTGCCACCGAGGCGCTGATATTTCTCTGGGTTCTTCAGGAAGTCGACGATCTCGACGAGCTCCTGCTCCGCCTCCTCGATGCCCGCGACATCCTGGAAGGTGATCCGCATGGTCTCGTCCGACTCCGCAGCGTAGCGCTTTGCTCTGCTGCGGCCCAGGCTGAATACCCCCCCTTGCGACGAACGCGTAGCGCGCCGGAGGAGAAAGAGCATGAAGGCGAAAAACAGGAGTGTGGGCGCGAAGCTCAGTAGGATGTTCAGCAGGAGGGAGCGTCCACCGGGCGGCTCCTGCACGTTCACCGTAATACCCTGCGCGGTGAGCTGATTTGTGAGGTCGCGATCCCCGAACTCCGGGACGCGGGTTTGAAAGGTGGTGGAGCTTGTGGAACCCTCCTCGCCGGTGGGTGGAAAGGTTATGTCTTTCTTGAATGTACCGTTGATCACGGCTCCGCTGGTGGTAATCTCCGAGACGTTCCCGGCGCGCGCCTGTGTCTTGAAGAGGGAATAGGGGATGACTCTGGTCTGCTCCGGCGCGGCCAGGAGTGGGGCAAGAAACCAGTTCAGGAGGAGCGCGAGCGCGAGCACCAACCACACCCAGCGGGGGATAACCCATCGCTGCCTCGGTGGGTTGTTGTTCGGCTCACCTCTCGGTGCCTCCGGTCCCGGCGGCCGCGGCCGCTGTGCGGTATCCGGGGTAGGCTGGTTGTTGTCGGCCACGTTGGGCTTCCTCCGATTGCTCTGCTGGTCCGCCACATCGGTGCCGGGCGGGTGCGACGGTGGTGGTCTGCACTGATTATACCCGCAGGCGGCGAACCCTCAAGGGCGGCTACTGAGCTGGGGGAGGGCCTGGATGGCCCGCACGCCGATTTGGGGTAGAGCATCGGGGCGGACGCTGCGGGTGAACGGCTTGCCGCGAGCGGGTCCTCGGTGCTTGACGGTTGGGGTGCATACGGGTAGAATGACGCGTGCGGGGACGAGGCGCATTCGTCTAGTGGCCCAGGACACCGCCCTCTCAAGGCGGAGATCACGGGCTCGAATCCCGTATGCGCTACCGGTCAGGGCAGGTGAAGCAGGCTTCCCTGCCCTGCGCTTTCTCTAGGGGCCCCCATAGTCTAGCGGCCCAGGACGTCGCCCTTTCAAGGCGAAGATCGCGGGTTCGAATCCCGCTGGGGGTACTTTCTCGACCAGATGATGCCTTGCCAAGCTCTTGGCCCTGCAATCCACGGCCACGTGGCGTTTCGGGGCGCTCGGCGCATCCTTGGATGATGTCTCCTGAGCTCTTGCTACTGGCACACACGGCGCGTGTCTCCCTGTGGCGACCGGCGTGAATTAGCGTGCGGCGCGTCCTTGCTCTCGTGTTCGCCCGTCCTAGGCAATCCGCTTGATTGCTCTGTTCAGCGCAGCAAGGAAACTCCATGCAGCGCCCCTACGCATAATACAATACAGTGTCGGTGACGACCCAGATCCGGTATCACCTCCGCAGTTGCTCTTGGGTAATAATAGTCGGGGATAGAGCGGGGAGAACATGGAGTTGTTGCACGACATCGTATCCCAGATAGAGCGGCTCCCAGCGGAGCAGCGCGCCGC
>JACDAU010000096.1 GCA_013695265.1 Chloroflexia bacterium | reverse complement strand
GCTCGGAGGAGAAGCGGCGGCAGACGATGGACCTCGGCGCGGACGACGTGATCAACTACACCGAGGTGGGCGACTTCTCACCCATCGTGCGCAGGCTCACCGGAAAGCGCGGCGTGGACGTCGTGGTAGAACACGTGGGAACGGACACCTGGGCGCAGAGCCTACGATCCCTCGCGCGCAACGGACGGCTCGTCTCGTGTGGGGCGACCTCCGGCGGGAGCGGTTCCGTGGATATCTGGACCCTGTTCGCGAAGCAGCTCCAGGTCCTTGGCTCCTACGGCGGGACGCGCGCCGACCTGCGACAGGTGCTCGGGGCCGTAGGCTGCGGCGACCTGCGACCGGTTATCCATCAGCGCATGCCGCTCGCCGCCGCGCGAGAAGCGCAAGAGATCGTGGAGCGCCGCGAAGTGTTCGGCAAGATCGTGCTGGAGCCGTGACGCAAAGCCACCCGGCATGGACCTTCCAGGCCGCAGCCCCATGATCCTGCGTCCGTCCACGCAGCCCGCCCGGTTGGGACGCCTCGTGCTGCTCGCGCTGCTCCTCGCGGCGTGCTCCACTAGCGGCCCCAGAACCGCAACGCCCGGCGGCCCCCCCGTGGCGTCGCGCCCAGCCCTGTCCCGTCCCCCGACAAACGACCCCCGGCCGGCCGCCTCCGTAGGGGCAACGGCTGCGGACGCGTTCCCATCGCTCCCCACCGGCGAGCTTGCGCCGACCGCTGTAAGCACGACCGCTCCCGAGCCGACTGCCGAACCTGCGCCGCCCGTCGTGCCTACCGAGACGCCGCCCCAAGTCGAGGAAGCAACCCGGTACACCAGCACGCGCAGCGGCCTCGCCTTCGAGCATCCCCCGAACTGGGTGGTGACCTCGCAGGTGCAAACCCAGGGCGCGGCGGCGGCGGATCAGGTGGCGCTGCTCCCACCGGGCCGTGACGCGCTCGTGCTCGTGCAGGTCTTCCAATTGAAGCGCGCGATCACCGAGGCGAACCTCCCGCGCGCCAGGGCGGAACTGGGCGCGGCGTTCGCGACTCTGGCGCGGCAAAACGGGGGCAGGGTGCGGTCCAGCGCGCCGTTTCGCCGGGGCGACCTGCGGGGCTACACGTATCGCTACACGTTTCGGGGCGGTAAGGTGGTGCGCGTCTTCGCGGTGCTTGCAGGGAACCGGCAGGTAAACGTGCAACTTGAGGCAAAGGACGCCGGTCAGCGAGCATACGCAGCGGTGCTCGACGGCGTGCTCGCCTCCCTGCGGCCGGGCACGAAGCGCGTCACGGCACAGCCAGCCGGAGCCGCGATGCCGGGACGGTACGAGAGTACCGTGGGCGACTTTGCGTTCCGCTACCCTCGGACATGGTCCGTCCTGCCCGTTGCGTTGGGACCGGGTGGTGCGGCGAACCGGGAGGCCGTCGCGCTACGTTCGCCGGATAACAATGCCGGGCTGACCGTGGTCGTCCAAAGATCGGGGCGTGCGGTGCGCACGGAGGCTGATCTCGCCGCCGCGCGCTCGACGCTTGACGCAGAGATCGGGCCAGCGGCGCGCGAGCTTGGAGGCACGGTGGTTTCGGTGCGCCCGTTCTCGCGCGGGCAGCTACGGGGCTTCGAGTACTGGGTGCGATTCTCCGTGCGGGGCCAGCGGTTCGTCGGGCATCAGTACCACCTGTTTCTGGGCGGCACGCGGTACAGCCTCAACCTCGAGACACTGCCCGCGCTGCAGAATCGGTATGAAGAAGTTCTGAACCAGGTGCTCACCACCGTCGAGGCGCACGGTCCAAACTGAGCACCGAACCGGCACGGGCGCGGGGGGCAGGGGCGAGGCTGCGTGCTATCATGCGTGCGGCGGAGGAACGTGGACGACCCGGAGCCCACAATACAGCGTTGACGCCTACCCGGATTCGGCAGCAGGAGGGAAATCGCATCGTGATGCTCCGAGGCACGGCCAGGCATACCCCCCTGACCACTACTCTCTCGATGCTGTTCGCTTTGGGCGGGGTACTCGTCCTGCTGCACATTGTCGCGACCGTCGTCTTCGGGTATGGATACTTCCGTGACGAACTCTATTACCTCGTTTGTGGGCAGCGGCTGGCCTGGGGGTACATCGACCATCCGCCGCTCACGCCCGCCATCGCCCGCGTCGTGGTCTCCACCCTTGGCGACTCGGTGGTCGCGCTGCGGTTGCTGCCTGCGTTTGCCGGCGCAGGGGTCGTGGTGCTGGCCGGACTTATGGCGCGACAGCTTGGCGGCGGGCGATGGGCGCAGCTCCTCGCTGGGCTGGCCGCACTGGTGCCGCCCGTGTACCTCGCGACCACGAGCATCTTCACGACTATCTCGTTCGACCACTTCTTCTGGGCGCTCTGCGCGTTCCTCGTCGTCCGGCTGCTGGCGACGGATAACCCGCGGTACTGGCTCGCCATCGGCGTGGTGCTCGGGGTCGGTGGGCTGAACAAGCACAATATAGCGCTCCTGGGGATAGGGCTGGCTGCGGGTCTCCTGCTCACGCGCACCCGCGAGCACCTGAGCACCCGCTGGCCGTGGCTGGGGGTGCTTGCCGCCTTGCTTGTCGTGCTGCCGCACCTGATCTGGCAGGCCGCGAACGGCTGGCCCGTTCTGGAGTTCGCCGCGAATGCTGCGACGGGCAAGCAGGTTCGCATGTCGCCCCCTGAATTCTTGATCGAGCAGGTCGTGAGCCTGCACCCGGTGACGCTACCGATATGGCTGATGGGGCTGGGGTACTTTCTATTCGGACGAACGAGCCGCCGGTACCGACTGATCGCGTGGGCGTACCTCGTGCCGCTGGGCGTCCTGCTTGCCACCGGCGCGGGCAGGGCAGACTATCTTTCGCCGGCGTACCCGGTGCTGTTCGCCGGTGGCGCGGTGGCGATTGAGCGGCTGCTCTCGCGCCGTGGCGTGGGCTGGCTGCGGCCAGTCCTGCCCATCGTGCTCCTGCTCGGCGGCCTGGCAGTGCTACCCGCTGGCATCCCTCTGCTGCCTGCCGGCGCGATGGCGCAGTATGCGGGGGCGACGGGGCTCAGCGAGCGAGAGCTGGAGCAGGGGAAGACCGCCTCCCTGCCCCAGTGGTACGCGGACCAGTTCGGCTGGGAGGAGCTGGTGATCGCGGTCGCCGACGTCCGTGACACCCTACCGCCCGAGGAGCGCGCCACGGTGAAGGTGCTGACCGGGAACTACGGCGAGGCGGGCGCGATCGACATCCTGGGTCGGGAGAGCGGGCTACCACACGCGATCAGCGGCCACAACACGTATCACCTGTGGGGACCGGGCCCAGAACCAACTGGCACGGTGATCGCGGTAGGTTTGCCCCTTTCCCGGCTGCAGGAGGTGTTCGGGAGTGTGGAGCAGGCGGGGGTGGTGCGGTGTGTGTACTGCATGGACTACGAGAACAACCTGCCGGTGTACATCGCCCGCAACCCAAAGCGCCCGCTGGCGGAGGTGTGGGACGTATTCAAGCACTATGATTGATCGCGGCTGCCCTAGCGGTCGCGAGAACTGAGGCATACGATGCACGACGACCGGCTGGATACAGCAGCGATCCTGCGCGGCCTCGGCATCACCGAGCCCGTTGCCGTCGAACGCGTGACAGGTGGACGGGATACGGCGGTCTTTCGCGTCCATCTGGAGAACGGCAGCCGCGCCCTGCGCGTGTATGGTGCGGGCCAGGGGGAGGGACTTCGGCGAGAGGTTGCCGTTATGGAGTCCGCGAGAGAGGGTGGCATCCCAGCGCCGCCTGTGTACGCTGTAGACAGTGATAGTGAGCGTCCCGCCCTGCTGATGGAGTGGTGCCGGGGCCGCCCGGTAGCGCACGAACTCAAGGCTCGGCCGTGGCGGGCGCGGCATCTTGGCGTGCTCTTTGGCCGGATGCACGCGGCGATCCACGACGTCTCCGCGCCCGCCACGCTGCGCGAGCCCCGCAGATCGTGGATCACCTGGGCACAGGACGAGGCGTTGGGTGCGAGGCTGGCCGAGTGCACGCACCGAGAGGATGCCCTGCTCCACCTCGACTACCACCCGCTGAATGTAATGACGGATGGGCGCGCGATCACCGGCGTGCTGGACTGGACGAACGCCCGCTCCGGCGACCCCCGCGCCGACTACGCGCGCACGCTGAGTATACTCCGGCTGGACGCCGAGGTGGAGGGACGCCTCGCGTCCATCGCCCGCCTGATCGTCCGGCGCTTCGAGCATGGCTGGCGGCAGGGCTACCGCGAGGCGGCGGGTGAGCCTGCGGACCTTGCGCCGTACCTCGCGTGGGCTGGCACCGTCATGCAGCACGACCGCGCAGCGCGCCCCGGCGTGTCCGGTGGCCTCACGCCGGAGCGGCTGGACCGCGTCCGCGCGTGGACCGGCGAGTGGAAGGGTCGGGCGGGCTGGTCGTAGAAGCATTGTCGCTCCCGCCGTCGGCCCCGACGCGCCAGCCTGTATAAGCGATGCTTGGTGAAGGGTGCGTATCCTCTGGCGAAAAGCACGCAGGCACTTGACCAAACCATTGCGAAGACCACGGTACCTCCAGTGCATTGGGAGGTGCCTATCCAGGATTAGCGATCCCATTCAATCGTTAGCATACGCAGTTGCGGTTCGACTTTCGCCGC
>JACDAU010000075.1 GCA_013695265.1 Chloroflexia bacterium | reverse complement strand
GCCGCTCTTGCATCGCTTCCAGGAGCGCGGATTGCGTGCGGGGTGCGGCGCGGTTGATTTCATCGGCGAGCACCACGCCCGCGAAGACCGGCCCCTCACGGAAGAGCCATTCCGACGTACGCTGCCGAAAATAATACGAGCCGGTGACATCGGACGGCAGCAGATCGGGCGTGAACTGGATGCGCCGGAAAGCGACGCTGAGGGACGCGGCGAGAGCTCGGGCAAGACTCGTTTTGCCTACACCGGGCACGTCTTCGATCAGCACGTGCCCCTCCGCTAGAAGCGCGACGAGCACCATCTCGGTGGCCGCATTCATGCCCACGAGCGAGCCCGCAACGCTCCGCTGTACGCGCTGCAACAGTTCCGACGCGGTCACGCTTTAAGTCCCCCCTCAAATACGGATGCGATACGGAAATAACGCACGTTTCGGAGGGCGCAGATCTCCGTGCCTGCCCTCGTTTTCCGAATGCTCTCCGAAGACGGCCAATTGCGTTCGCAGTACAGCGCGTCCCGCATGGTACCAGAACCCACCGCGCGGCAGTGACGCACACCCTTTTTGCTATCATGGCGTCATACGTACCCAGCGTTCAAGCAGGGGAGAGAACGGCGGCGTTATATGCATAAACACAGGAGATACGATGCAAAGATACGGTAGCTCTGGCGGCTATCGAGGGCCCCGGCGGTCCCATCCAGTGCGGAATACCCTGATTGGCGTGCTGACGCTGTTAATCGTCGGCGCACTGCTGGCGAGTACGGACGCGGGCGCTCATATCCTCGACCGCATCGGCCTCCCCAGCCTGCGCGGCGAGAACGCACTTGTTATTGATGGTACATCAACCGCAGGACGCCCGGTGGTCGCGGGAGACTCCGGCGATCCAACACAGTCGCCAACGGAACCGTCCACACTCGAGGCAACGGCGCCGAGTACCGACGATAAGGGAAAGGAACGATCCACTGCGGTCGTCACGCCGGAGCCCGGCAAGACAACGAAGGTGCCGACCAGGTCTCGCCCTGCGCCGACCCCTGCCCCGACAGCACCGCCGCTGGAAGTCGCCCGCGCGTACCTCCAGAACTGGCAGGCTGGTCGGTATGACCTAATGTACAGGCTGATTGCGGAATCCTCGGAGCCACGCTACACGCGCAAGCAGTTCCAAGAGCGCTACGAAGCCATCTACGCGATGGCAACGATCAAGAGCGTAGCCCCAAAGCTCGCACCCGAGGCGATACAGGAGGCGAAGCGGGACGAGCTGCTGCTTCGGCTCCCATATACCGTGAAGATGACCACGAGCGTGGTGGGTGACATCACTGAGACGAACCTGCTCAGCCTCGTCAAGGAGCAGAACACCTGGCGCGTGCAGTGGAGCCCAAGCATGATCTTCAAAGACCTCTCCGGCGACAACCTGATACGCCGGGCGGACTACCCCGCGACGCGCGGTGGAATCTTCGACCGCAACGGCAAACCCCTCGCGATCGAAGGGCCGATACCACAGATCGGCGTCGTACCGGGCGAGATAGCGAATGAACGCGAGATGCTCGACAAGCTCAGCGAGGGGCTGGGTTTGGACCGGAAGTACATTCAGCAGCAATACAAAGGGCGGGAACCGACGTACTTCTGGCCGATTCGTGACCTGTTGCCGGAACGGGCAAAGCAGTTGCAGTCCCAGCTCGGGAAGCTCGCGGGCGTCCGGTTCAGCGAGCGGCTCGGACGCGTGTATCCGCAGGGTCCGGTCATGGCCCAGGTACTCGGCTACGTGACCGGTGTTTTTGCGGAGGATCTCGAGAAGCCAGCGTACGCGAACTACACCGCCTCCGACGTTATCGGCCGAGCGGGGCTGGAGGCTTGGGGCGAGCCGCATCTGCGCGGCGAACCAGGTGGCAAGGTCTTCATTGTGGATCCGGACGGGGTTGAGATCAAGACTATCAAGGAAAAGCCGTACCGGCCAGGCAACAATATCTATCTGACTATCGACCTGGAACTGCAGCGCAAGGCGGAGCAGGACCTCGCAAGCGTCAAGCTTCGCAAGGGCCCCGTCGCGGGGAGTGTCGTCGCGCTCGACCCTGCAAACGGGAAGATCCTGACCCTTGCCAGCCTACCGACGTTCGACCCCAATAAGTTCGTTATCGGGTTCCCGGCGGATGAGTACGCGCGGCTGACCAGCAAGGCGGGCAAGAACCCGTTCCAGAACCGCGCCACCGGTTCCTCCTTCCCACCAGCATCCACGTTCAAGCCGATCACCGTGGCGGCCGCGCTCACTGCGAAGTTGCCAAAACTGAACCGGACCTGGTACAGCACCGGCACTTGGGATCGCCTCGGCGACCCGGTTCGAAGGGACTGGAAAGAAGGGGGCCATGGGTACGTGAAGCTCATCGACGGTATCACGGAAAGCATCGACACGATCTTCTATGACCTCGGATTTGAGTTGTACCTGCGCGACCAGGACTACCTGACGGAGCACGCCAAAAAGTGGCACCTGGGCAAGTCTTTCAACGTGGAAGGGCTGGTGGACGAAGCGTCAGGACAGGTGCCCGGACCCGGCGTGCCCTATCCGTACTGGGCGCACGGCGACAACGTCAACCTCGCAATCGGACAGGGTAGCATGCGCGCCTCCCCGCTACAAATGGCGACGGTCTATGCGACGATTGGTAACGGCGGGACGCTTTACCAGCCCCTGCTCATCGACCGCATTGTATCGGCAGAGAACAGCAACCAGATCATAAAGCAGTACAAGCCTGCAGCGATCGGCAAGGCGCCGGTAGATAAGCGGACACTGGAGTTCCTGCAACAGGGGCTGCGCACCGTCACCAACGCGGACAAGGGCACAGCCACGTATGTGTTCAGGGACTCCGCGATCTCCGTCGCAGGCAAGACGGGCACGGGTCAACAGGACCGGAAGGATCCGTTCGCGTGGTTCATCGGTTATGCACCTGCGACAAGCCCGAGGATCGTGGTTGCGGTCGAGGCGGAAGACGCAGGCGAGGGATCCGAGATTGCCGCGCCGGTTGCGCGCAAGGTGCTGGAAAGCTACCTGAAGCCCCCAGCGGCACGGCCATAGACCCGCGCGATATCGAACAGAACAAGTCGGGTTGGCCCGTGGAGGAGCAAGCATCGGTAAGTAAGTCGGAGCAGAACGCTGGTTCACTCACCGAAAGCTCAGAACGCAAGAAGCGCGGTAAGGCCGGCGGCTGGGTACGCGAGGTGATCGAGACAGTGGTCCTGACTGCAGTGATCTTTCTCGCCGTACACGCGGTCGTGCAGTCGTACCTGGTGGATGGCCGCAGCATGCAGCCCAGCCTCCAGGCGAACGAGCGTCTGTTCGTCAACAAGGCGGCCTACTGGCGCACCGGAAACGACAGCCTGTTCGCATCCGTGGCTTTCGGTCCCGATGCCGGCACCGGGGAGCGATACCTCTTCACCGCACCAGAGCGCGGCGATGTGATCGTGTTCCACCACCCTGATGACACGGGAGACGACCTGATCAAGCGCATCATCGGCCTCCCCGGCGATGAGATCCACATCACCGGCGGGAAGGTCGTGCTGAACGGCAAAGTGTTGAACGAGCCGTACACGGGCAGCGCCCGCACCGAAGCGTACGGCGGAGGCAGACAGACACGCTGGACCGTGCCCCCGGGCGAACTGTTCGTGCTCGGCGACAACCGTACGCGCAGCAGCGATTCCAGGGACTGGGGCATGGTGCCCATTGACAAGGTCGTCGGGGGCGCCATGTTTCTGTACTGGCCACTCAGCGAGGCTGGCGGTATTCCCGGCTCAATGGTGCTCCCGTGGTTGCGCTGATACGCCCTTAAGTTGAGTGCTCAATCACAGCGGCACCTCAAATACAAGGCATGCCGTGCCCCGAGACACAGCGTTGGTGTCTGCAAGGATTCGATTTGAGACTGCGTCCATATGGCGCGCATCTTGCGCCGGATGGATCGGAATCGCCGACGTGCCCACGCACCGCACGAACTCACAATGCCAGGTGATCCATGTTTGAGGAAGCACCAGGGCCTGACAATAGACGGAGGCACCATTGAGTCTGATCGACCGGAACCCGCGCGCATTCCTCAAGAGCTGGATTGCGGAGATCATCGGGACGTTCTTTCTTCTGACCGCTATTTTGGCTGCGCCGGGCGGGATAACATTCGCCGCTGCGGGCGCCACGGTCCTGGTAATGGTTGTGGCGCTGGGCAAGACATCGGGCGCGCACTTAAACCCCGCTGTTACGGCAGGCCTTGTCGCCGCGCGGCAGTTCCCAATCAAGGACGGCGTTCTGTACGTCGCGGCACAGTTCATCGGTGCGGTACTTGCCATCGGAGCGGCGAACGTTCTAGGTCGCCCGCTGACTGATGTTGTACGGCGCAACGACGCGTTCGTCGGTGAGATGCTGGGTACGTTTTTGCTTGTGTTCGTCGTGTCCCAGGTGACATTCAACGAGGTGCCGGAAATCGGCAGCGCGCTGGGTATTGGCCTCGCGCTCGCTGTTGGCGTGCTCATCGCCGGACCGAACAGCGGCGGCGTGATCAACCCCGCGATCGGCTTGGCGCTCCTGCTCACCGGAAACGTCGCCAGTGCCTTCGGTGCGTTGCTGCCATATCTCGTCGCCCCGCTCATCAGCGGCATACTCGCGGGCAGGCTGGCCGAGTACTTGTCCCCGGTGCGCGTGCCCCGTAACGACGCACGCCGCGGTGCTCAGTCACTCTA
>JACDAU010000064.1 GCA_013695265.1 Chloroflexia bacterium | reverse complement strand
TCCGTCGCAGCATGACCAGGTCGCTCACCCTCGCCGCCGCGACCGGGCTCGCCCTCTACCTACTCCGCCCTCGCAACGGCGCCTCCCACAGATAATCAGACTCAATCCGCTTGAACGAAGATGCAGGTCATCCCGAAGGCAGTGAGGGATCCGTAGCCCGTACAACGGATTCCTCACAGGCTCGGAATGACAGATCCGCTACTATTCAGGCGAAGTCCGTATCAGTTCTGGGGGGGGGCAATCCCTGACAGAGAGGCTCCGTGCGTCTCGGATCTTGCAGTGCCATACTTCTCTCATTCCCCTCAAATCCCTTCCGGCTGCGCCTCCGTCACCCGTATCTCAGCGATTCGGCTGCCAAGCACAGGATGCTTCGCTTCCAGACGAATCGTGCCTGACTCTTGGGTCGCGCGCACCCACACTGCGCCTACGCCGCCCGTCAGCGCGAACGGGTTTTCCCCGATAATCTCGCCCGGCCCCTCAATGGTTAGCGTCACCGCACCCGTGGCAAACGGCCTCGCCGCGTCGAACTCATCGGTCACCCGAAACACCACGCGCGTTGCATCAATCCCGTCGCCCACAAGCGCCGCATCGTCCGGCTCCAGGTAAAACTCCCGGTCCACGCCACGGGCTGACATGCGCTTCGTGACGACCTTCTGCCCGCCGATGTATCCATCGATCCGCAGGTCGCTCCATACCTGTCCCCACAGACCCGTGAGCTGATCGGTCGTGAATGGTGGGTGAGCCAGGTTGGGATATTGCTCGCGATCGGGGTGGATCTCCGCGCGCAGCTCGCCGCCGATGTAAAGTTTTAACTGCTCGCAGTTTGAGCAGATGAGCCCCGTCCCTGGTCCGCCGCCCTCGCTCTTGTCGCCAATCGACCAGTGGAACGCCGGCTCCAGCACTACGTCTTCCGCTGGGTCGCACTGCGAGCGATAGAACCCCGCGACAGGCTTCGGGATGCGGAAGATATCCGACACGCCGTGGTAGCAGATGCGGTCGCCGCTACCGAAGTCGGCGTGCGTGTTGTAGTCGAACGCGCACCAGCCGATCCCGCCTGCAAAGTCGTCGCGACCGGCCAGCATGTCGTGTACCCGCGCGTGGCGATGCACGTGTTCCTGCACCCGCTCGACGTTGTCGATGTGCTTCGTGGGGAACATATGTCCCACGAACTCCGTGTTGAGGTACAGCGGGTGATGCGGAGGGCGGATATAGTTGGGATTGAAGTCGTTCATCGTATAAACGTCTTCGAGCAACTCCGAGTCGAAGAAGTTGCGCACTCCGCCGATCTGCCGCGTGGGGTCCAGGCCGCGCGCGATCTCGTTCGTGCGTGCATAAAACGCGTGGTCGTCGCGGGACTCATTGATACGCACGCCCCACAACACGATCGACGGATGGTTCCAGTCGCGGCGGATCATCTCCTCGACGTTGCAGCACGCGACCTGCTTCCAATCCTCGCCACCGATATGCTGCCAGCCCGGTATCTCCTCGAACGCGAGCAATCCAAGTTCGTCGCAGGCGTCCAGGAAATGCGGTGATTGCGGGTAGTGCGAGGTGCGCACGATGTTGCACTTTATCTCCCGCTTGAGGATCTCCGCGTCGCGCCGCTGCACCCGCGCGGGCATCGCCTGTCCAACGTATGGATACGTCTGGTGTCGATTCAGCCCGCGCAGTTTCACGCGCCTGCCGTTGAGGGTGAAGCCGTCTGGCGTGAACCGGGCGTCCCGGAAGCCGATCCGCACCGTGTACTCATCGGTGATCTTCTCACCGTCCATAAGGTGCGCCACCACCGTGTACAGACGGGGCGTGTCGAGATCCCAAAGGTCCACCTCGCCGAGATCTTGGAGCCGCATAACCACGTCGGTGAGATCGGTTCGGGCGGGAAGCGCTGTGGTCTGACGCGCGAGTACCCTTTCCTCATCGCGCAACGCCACCGCCAAGGTCAGTGGCGCCTCTATTGGTTCCAGCCCGGCAAGAAAGCAGCGCACGTCCACCCACCGCCGAGCATCAAGGACGTTCACGGGCTGCGCGAACACGTTCTCGATGAACGTTTGCGGCACGGCACGCAAGCTTACCTCCCGGTAGATGCCGCCGAAGGTGAGGTAGTCGATCTGCCCTCCGAACGGTGGGATGTCCGGCCGCTCCGTGGAGTCGACTTCCACGGCGAGCACGTTCTCCGCATCCCATCGCAGATGCCCCGTAAGTTCAATTGTGAACGGCGTGTACCCACCGCGATGCTCCCCCAGCCGCTCCCCGTTGAGGAACACCGTCGCCGCAGTCATCACCCCACCGAAGTCCGCAAAGACCCTTCGGCCCCGCAGGTCAGCCAGTGGCGTGAAGTGACGGCGGTACACAGAGATGAACTGATAATCGCGGTCATCGAAGCTGTGCCAGGGCAGGAGCGTATTCGCGTGCGGTATCGTCACGCGCTCAAAGCTGGAGTCATCGAAGCCGATCTCCGTGCTCTCCGGCGTCGCCTCCCCGCCGTACAGCCAGTTTTGATTCATTGGGTAGATACTACGGGTCATGGCGATGCCTCCATTTTCACTTGAGCGCGAGACACCCTTGCCGGCAGCTCTCAGCTATCGGGGTTTCGGCCGCTCTGTGGTACCTGCATCGTACTGAGGATCACGCGAAAAAGCGGCAGATTCCGCGCGCGTTGACCCGGCGGGTTGGCGAGCGTGACCACCCACCCGCGGTCTCCCTGGGTCCAGATGGCCTGGGTGATCTCCAGCGTCTGACTGGGACGGCTTCGATCTACCCACGTGATCAGCACCGCCGGCCGTCCCGTGATCCGCACCGTACCGGCACGCTGTGGCTTCGAGCCGCTCGCTCGGCCGATCTGCTCCAGGTTGAGACGCACGTACGCCTCCGTGCTGATCTGCTGTCCGCGCAATGGCTCGGCAAGGACGTTGACGGAAACCACGTTGCGTGGCGTTCCCCTGACGAACAGATCGCCACGGATGTTGCCGAATCGGAACGCGTTCCCCTGCGCCCGCCAGCCGCGTGGGTAGCCGATGCTGTACGGGTTGATCTTCGAACTGAAGCGGCGATACCCTGCCGGGAGGGGCGCGGCGATGACTGTCGGCTCGGCAACGGTCTCTGTGGGCACAATCGTCGCCTCCACCGTCTCGACCGGTTCAGCTGTTGGTGGAACCACGAGCGGAGTTGCCTCTGAGGGGGCTGGCGTCTCGCCGGCTGGCGCGGCGTCCGGCGTCGGAGGTGTTGTCTGCACAACGCCCACGGTCCCACCGGCTGGCAGAGTGCTTGCCGGTACGACTGTCGGCTGAGCCACCGGAGTTGGGTCCGAACCGCCCAGGCTGCACGATGCAAGCGCCATCCCAGCACAGAGCAGCAGCAGGACCTGACGGCCTTCCGACCGCATCGTGCCCCGCACTACGCTCCCCTCCGTGCCGCGCATCGTATCGGCAGCAGGTCGAGCATCGTTGTCAGCCCAGGCGGTCGGGCGAGCAATGGGGGAAGGGCATTCAGCACCATCCCCGCGGTTGCGCGATCCCCATGTACACCTCCTCGCACGAGCACGTCCATGTCGGGTGCCCCCGTTACCCATATCCGGTCGTGTGGGTCGGTAGCGCCGACATACATTGATAAATCCATTCGCAACTTCTCCGTTCCCTTGTGCAACACTCGAACCATCTGCCGCACGCCGGTAACCTGCCCGGGAGCCACCGTGAGGACATCCGTGTGCACCTCGCGCTCGGCCAGCATCGGCTCGATGCTCTCCTCCCACTCATCCGGCTCCCAACCCAAGCCATCCAGAATCATCCAGGCTGATTCCGTTAAGCCCACGTGCCGTACCCGCCCGGCGGACACCAGCGCATCGAACTCCGCAGGGGAAAGGCCCGCGCCTACCTTGCGCTGCAACGATCCCCGGCGTCCCCCGGCGTCCACCAGCCGCTCCACGTGAACCCGCGTGACATCCTGACACGGAGCGGTGAGTACGAGTGGCAGTATATCCATAATGTACCCGGGATTCACGCCCGTGCCCAACAGCCGCGCACCAGACGCCCGCGCCACCTCGTCCATCTCCCGCGCAATGCCAGTCTGCGTGTGCCACGGATACGCCAGCTCCTCACACGTTGAGACGACGCTGACGCCCTGGCTGACCAGCTCCGCCACCTGCTCCCACATGATCGGCAGTGAGGACAGGGTGGAGTACAACACGGCGTCCACCGCGCCACCGCCGACGGCTTCATCA
>JACDAU010000062.1 GCA_013695265.1 Chloroflexia bacterium | reverse complement strand
CCGCACACGCTGCGGCACTCGTTCGCCACGCACATGCTCAATGGTGGCACCGACCTGCGCAAGGTTCAGGAGTGGCTCGGACACTCCAGCATCTCCACCACGCAGATCTACACGCAGCTCAACACGGAGCGATTGCATGAGGTATACGACTCCGCACACCCTCGGGCTCACGTCGTGGCGCAGGAGCCGGGCCATTGAGAAGCTCGGCGTGGCTTGCAGTGCTCGGCTCATCGCTGCTGGGTGCGGCCATCTTCAAGGTTGGCACGCCGGTCGTGCGGACGTATCCCTCCACCGACGGCTCGATGGTTATTAAGTTCAGCCTGAGCAAGGCGCCAGGATTTGTCGCGTACTTGCGTACGGGAGGCGGCCGTTCGCTCCAAAGCGGCAGTGGGGACGCATCCCGGCCAAAATAGGGTTTGGCAGGCGCCGATCTGGCCCCATGTTCGAGAGGCATCCTGAACTCCCATCCTCCGCCGCAACGCAGTCGACGCGCTGGAGTGCCCGGTCAGCTATACTGAACGTGCCTTTATGGGCAGTAATAGAGTTTCGGCGGAGACGGGTAGGAGAACTGGCCGGACGCACCTGACAGAGACGCGGGCAATAGCTGAGAGCCCGCCGGGTGATATGGCGAGAAAGGCGACCCTGAGCCATCAGACACAGAGTGGGCTGCGTATGCGTGGTCAACCAGGGTGGAACCGCGGGGTATTCCTCGCCCCTGGACCGATTGGTCCGGGGCGCTTTGCTTTAAGGGAGGACATTGATGCAGACCGAGAAGACGACCCGTGTGAGCATGGACACGATCGTATCCCTGGCGAAGCGGCGTGGCTTCGTCTATCCGAGCAGCGAGATCTACGGCGGCTACGCCTCGTTTTGGGACTATGGACCCGTTGGGGTCGAGTTGAAGCGCAACATCAAGGAAGCGTGGTGGCACGACATCGTGCGGCGCAGGCCGGAGGTGGTTGGCTTGGAGACTAGCCAGATCATGCACCCGCGTGTTTGGCAGAGTTCAGGCCATCTGCAGAACTTCACCGATCCCCTGGTGGACTGCCTGAACTGCAAGCAGCGGTTCCGGGCCGATCATCTTTCGGGATACGAGGAGAAGGTGATCGCTGGCGATCCGGCGCCACTCGCCGAGATTTCGTGCCCGAACTGCGGGGAGCGCGGCAAGTGGACCGAGCCGCGCGCTTTCAACCTGATGTTCAAAACGTTCGTTGGCTCCGTGGAAGACGCTGCGGCGGTGACGTATCTGCGGCCGGAGACCGCGCAAGGCATGTTTGTGCAATTCGCGAACGTGCTCGGCTCCAGCCGGCAGAAGCTCCCCTTTGGTATCGCCCAGGTCGGCAGGGTGTTCCGCAATGAGATCACCGCTGGCAACTTCATCTTCCGCCTGCGCGAACTGGAACAGATGGAACTGGAATACTTCGTGCGCCCAGGAGACGATGACGCGTGGTACGCGTACTGGCGCGACTACACGATGGAGTGGTTCACCGGGCTCGGCGTGGACCCCGAAAACTTGCGCCTGCGGCCGCACGACCCCGCCACCTTGTCGCACTACTCCAAGGGCACGACGGACCTCGAATATCTATTCCCGTTCGGATGGGGTGAGTTGTGGGGGGTCGCGAATCGCACCGACTTCGACCTGAAAGCTCACTCAACGGGGAGTGGTAAGGATCTGACATATTTCGATGAGGAAACGAAGGAGCACATAACTCCATACGTCATCGAGCCCGCGCTCGGCGTGGACCGTGCCTTTCTCGTCTTCCTCCTGAACGCGTACGACGAGGAGCCCGACAAGGACGGCACCCGCGTCGTGCTTCGCTTCCATCCGCGCCTCGCACCAGTGAAGGTTGCTGTGCTGCCGCTCTCCAAAAAGGAACCGCTCGCCACGACCGCCCGTGAACTGCGCGACATGCTCTCAGCAAGCATGAACGCGGAGTACGACGAGACCGGCAGTATCGGCAAGCGTTATCGTCGCCAGGATGAGATCGGCACCCCCCTCTGCGTCACTGTGGACTTCCAGACGGCGGAGGACAACGCCGTGACGATCCGCGACCGCGACACCATGGAGCAGGACCGCGTATCTCTCCCCGACCTGGAAGCAACTATCCGCAGCAAGCTGGGGCTCTGAAAACGGCGCACACGCGCCGAGGCACAGCAGTCTGCGCTATCACTCGCCTTCAGCCGATCTCCCCGAGCGGGAACGGCTCTTGCTGGTCTATAAATAACTATAAATAAGCGTTCGTCCAGCGTAATGCACGCACCAGGGAGGTATGATGATGCGTAACACGCAGCAGCAACGCGCAACGAACGGCGCCATCGGCGTTGTCGGAGTCTCCGAGACAGTCACCGCGCCGACCCGGCAACAACGCTCGGAGCACCTCACGACCGACTTCTCCGAGAAACGAGATCGTTACAGCGTGAGCGTCCAGGAGTATCGGTCGTTCATTGCGAATGGGTACCTGGTAGTTCGTGGGCTGGTGAGTGTTGCAGAGATAGCGGAACTCCAAGTGCATGTCGAAGACTTGCTCCACGGTCGGGTGACCGTGCCGGGGCTTGAGCCTCCCGCCCCGGATACGTCGGTCGAGGAGATCGAGCGCCGGTACCTTCGAATCCACATGCTCCACCGGCAACTCGAGATCCACGAGCGGTTTTTGCTACACCCACGCATTCTCGATGTCCTTGAGGCGCTTATCGGGCCGGATGTGATGGCGATGCAAAGCATGCTCTTCATCAAGGCGCCCGGCGGGGAAGGGCAAGGCTATCACCAGGACAGCTACTATATCCCCACGTATCCCGACACGCTGTGCGGGGCGTGGGTTGCCGTGGACAACGCGGATGAGGAGAACGGTTGCCTTTGGATCACGCCCGGCTCGCACGTTGAGCCGATCTACCCCACGGAGGACCGCGTGCACCAGAACCACGCCAACCTGGGGGACCTTGCCGTGGTCGAGAACGTGTCGCACACAGACAGCGACGTGAACACGCTCAGCCGAGTTGCGGCACAGTACGATGGTCGAGAAGTATCCGTACCGGTCCAGGCTGGCGACGTTATCTTCTTCGGTGGGCACGTACTGCATCGCTCCCATCAGAATCGATCTGCGAACCGGTTTCGCCGAGCCTTTGTCGGGCACTATGCGAATGCGCGTGCTTTCACCATGTGGGGCTCGCAAGGCACACCGCAGCCGTCGAACCATCAGCACATCCTCGCCCGAGGGAGCACGCACCTGCCCTTTGGTGAGCCCCGGTTCGGAACGCCGTGCGCGGCGACGGAGCCGCCATCTCAGGGCGCCGCCGGCGCTCTCATGACGTTGATGGCGGAGGGCGAGGACATGGGCGTGGCGCCGCAGGATCCCCACCGAAACGATCCCATGATGATGACCGAGCACGAGGCGGATGCGAAGCGCGCGGAATGAACTACATAGCACCCGTTGATCGCGCCCGGCCGCATGCGCCGATTAGGCCCTGCTGGTTTCCTTTTCAGGCTGTTTGGTGCGGGGGGAGCCGCCGAGCACCCAGTGCTTGTAGCGCTCCATACCGTCGGGCGAGACCGTGAAAAAGAGGCGGCCGCGGCAAAGGCTGACCCTCGCGCGCCCTTGCAGCTCCAACGCGCACTGGCCCTCGCCATCCGGCGTGCGCGAGACGTTCATCCGGTGCGTGCAGAAACGGCACTCTTCGTAGGCGCAGAGCGCGTCCGTGCTCGCTGGCGGGATCGACTTGTACGACATGGGAAATGTTCCTTTCCGTTCGGGAGAAGCCGGGACGCGGAAACGGACTGCGGCGAATAGTCGCCGCCCACCGTTTCGCGCCATAGTTACTCCTCTCTCTGTCGCCTACGGGGTTAGCTGACGGGTTAGGGCTGAAAGCTACCCCTCTCACGGTTGTGAGATACACCCCAGATTGATGGTTCCCCCGCTTCCCGAAATCGGGAACTCGGCCTCTGATGTCCAGCATCGGTATCTCCATGCTAGCGTGCGAGGATTCCTGCTGCAAGTGCGCTTCGGCGCATTCATCACCCTCTGCATGAATAACGCCCAACGAGCCGTGCAGGTTTCGCCAGAACCAGATTTGACGCCCAGAGATTTTCGCAGTAGAGTCCATACCGAAACGACACGACGAGTTGAAAGGTGGATTTATGGACGCGGAAGCGGAGGAGATGCTGCAAGTCGTGGACACGCGAGGCCGGTTTCTGTGGGCCGCATCACGCGCGGAATGTCACGCAGACTCGTCGCTGATCCACCGCAGTGTCTGCGTGCTATTGTTCAACGCAGCCGGCGAACTGTACATCCAGCGGCGCGCGATGGATAAGGACTTGTACGCCGGACTACGAGATCTGTCGGCCAGCGGTCACGTGCGTATAGGAGAAACCGAGGACAATGCTGCTGCACGGGAGCTTTCTGAGGAGCTTGGGGTGCGAGCACCGATCGAGCGGGTCCAATCGGTGCTGCTACGCCTACCTGAAGAAACGGAGCACGCCACGATCTACCGCTGCAAGCACGATGGCGTGATCATTCCAGACCGCGACGAGCTTGCCGGTGGGGAGTTCTATGGGCAAGTTCAGGTGGCCAGGCTGCCGGACCTGACGCCGTATGCCCTGGGCATTCTTACTCGTCTCGAATATATCTGACGGCAAAACATCCAATCTGGAGCGCCAACTGCGCCAAGTTCCGTACTGCAAACTCAGTTTCCGCGCCAAACCAGCTACGCGTAAAGGGAGTGTGAACATCGGGGCCAGGAGTTGCCGTCCGCAGTTCCGACCGAACGTCTGCGCTGATACCGTACACCCTAATAGGCGTAAGCAGGAGTCGGTGTGCATGAACCCGAAGCAAGTGTGGCAGGCGGTGCTGGGCGAGCTCCAGATGCGGCTGAAGAAGCCGGAGTTTGATACGTGGCTCAAAAATACCCAACTTGTCGCAGTGGACGAGCACCGGGCAACCGTGTCCGTACCGACCAGCTTCGCCCAGGTGACGATCGAGAAAAAGTATGAGACGGAGATTCGCCGTAGTTTGGAAAACTTGCTGGGACGCGAGATGGAGGTGGTCGTCTCCGTGAACGGCACGTCAAAGTCGGTGGCCGCAGTGGCTTCCCCTCCTCCGCCTCCTGCGCCATCGTTTGAGGCCGAGCCTGGACGGCGCACGAAGTTTGGCTCCACCGGCACGCCGTTAAATCCACGCTACACGTTCGATAAGTACATCGTCGGCGCAAACAACCGCATGGCTCACGCCGCCTGCCTCGCCGTTGCCGAACACCCTGCGGAGGCTTATAACCCGCTCTTTCTATACGGTGGGGTCGGCCTGGGAAAGACCCACCTGTTACACGCCACGGCAAACCACGCACTAACCAAGCGCCCGCTCGAGATACTCTATGTCACCAGCGAGCAGTTCACGAATGACCTCATCAACTCCATCCGCGAGCACCGGACGGACGACTTCCGGTCGCGGTACCGCACCATAGACATTCTGCTGATCGACGATATACAGTTCATCGCGGGCAAGGAGAGCACGCAGGAGGAGTTCTTCCACACGTTCAACCATCTGCACGGCGCGAACAAGCAGATTATTATGACGAGCGACCGCCCGCCAAAGGCCGTGACCACCCTCGATGACCGGCTCCGGTCCCGCTTTGAGGGTGGCCTGATGACCGAGGTAAAGCTGCCCGACCTCGAAACCCGCATGGCGATCTTGCGCACAAAGGCGGAGAGTCAGGGCGTCACGTTCCCCGATACGGTGCTTGACTTCATTGCGCGCAAAGTGCAGAGCAACATCCGCGAGCTTGAAGGCGCGCTTAATAGCGTGGTCGCGCTCGCGAAGCTCAACGGCACGACGATCACGCTCGCGAGCGCGGCCGAGGCGCTGAACGATGTGTCGCTGACGAACCGAAAGAAGCAGATCACACCGCAGCGCGTCATTGATACCATCGCGACGTACTACGGGCTGGAGGACAAGCAGCTCAAGGGCAAGACTCGAGCGCGCGACATCGTTGTCCCTCGACAGATCGCAATGTACATTATGCGGGAGGATACGGAGCACTCGCTTGCCGAGATTGGCGCATCGCTCGGTGGGCGCGATCACACCACCGTGATGCACGGCACCGCGAAGATGGAGCGCGATATAGAGCTGGATGCTCGACTTCGGCAGGACGTATCGACGATCCGCGACATGCTGTACAACGGACCCGGCCGATAGCGCGGTGCTCCCAGCGTCGCTCGAATGCAGCGGCCCATTACGGTGCACTGGCCGAGCTGTATCGGTATCCCACAAGGGCAGGCCAATGTGTTCCTGTGGCGTCAGCATGCCCGACAGCGGTCCAATCGTTGGCGACTAGCTTCGCTGTAGAGGTCGGCGTGCCTAGCAGCAGAGGTTGCCCGCGGCCATCAGCGCGCTAATATGCAACTACCCTCACCATTCCCCTATGGAGCCGACGACGAACCACTATCGTCAGCAATGCTTACCCAACGGCTACCAGGCAGCCGCATACTACGCGAGTATCGCGTTCTGGCGGAGGTTGGGTCAACAAACACATACCTTCTAGAGGAGGCACGCAACGAATATGAGGGGCTGGTCGTCCTCGCGGACCACCAGACCGCAGGGCGGGGGCGGCAGGGCAGGGAGTGGATTGCGCCAGCACGGAGTGCCATCCATTGCTCTATCCTGCTCCGACCGAATCTGCTGTCCGGCGACCGTTTCTTGCTCACGGCGGCGTGTGCGCTTGCAGTCCGTGCCGCTCTTGCACCGCTGGTGACGGCATCACCCCGGATCAAGTGGCCGAACGATGTGCTGCTCGCCGATAGCAAAGTGTGCGGCGTTCTCGCCGAAGCGGCTCACTCACCGCGCGGTGTCCTTTTCATCCTGGGGTTCGGGGTGAACGTCCACGCGACGCCCGACTGGGATACTGCCCCCAACGCCACCTGCATCGCCGATCACGCGAAGCGGGCGGTCACGCGCCTGGAGGTTGTCGTGCGCATCCTCGCGGGCCTGGATGCACTGGTCTCGGAGCTGTACGCGGGTGGCGCCGAACGGGTATGGCGCGAATGGCGAGACGTTCTGGACACGCTTGGGCGTGAGGTCGAGATGAGTGGACCAGAAGGGACGCTCCGTGGCCGCGCGGTGGACGTAGGGAGAGACGGCGGGCTGGTGATCGAGAGCCCTGGGGGTGAGCAGCGACGAACCCTTTACGCGGGCGACGCCATCGAGTCCCCATAAGCAAGGGCATTGCGCCACCGCTCGTAGCGGTGTTCAACGGAACGCCCGTCTAACCTGGCCATACCCCCCTTACAACCACTGGACGCCCCTTTGGACGAAACGCGTGCAACGCCCCCATCCCCGTCACCGAATGGCTCTCATTCCCCTGCGGCCCGCAGAGCCGCCGCGATGGTTTCTGCAAGGCGATTCTCTGGCGCGTCGGTGGTCACGGTCGTTTCCTCCTCGGTGCGCGAGACGACCCGGTACAAGCGGTCGTCCTCCCGGACCCTGCTGAACTGCTCGTCGCCCACGAGCCTGGTTCGCGTGTACCGGAGACGGCCATTCTTGCCGATGTACAGCGCCTCGGACTGCTCACCCCGATTCCGCCGAGCCTCAATAGGATCACGCAGAACGATTTCCCAACCGTCTTCCTCCAGCCGTCGCGCAACGTCCTCTCTCACCACACCTTCGGTCCTTCTGACTACTATTCCTTTTGGAACGGCTTGCCCTTTGCCCAATCCGCATCGAACGCCGCCCCAAGCTGGCGGATGACGGCGGGCGTGGTTGTGATCAGGCCCAGCTCGCGGTTCTGGTCCATGGATGTCGCGGTGAAGTTGATGCTGCCGATGTAGGCCCGCTCTCGGTCAACGAGTATCGACTTCGCATGAATATACGGACTCGATACCAGCCGCACACCCACCCCAGCGGCGGACAGTTCTACCAGGCCGCCGTAGGTGGTCTCCTCTGGCTCCGGCGGACTCATCACGACGCGCACGCGTACCCCTCGCTTCTGCGTCTCAGACAGGACACGGCGGATTTCCTTATCTGCCATTACCTCCGCCTCGATCTCAAGGCTTCTCTGCGCCGATGTGATCAGTTCTAGCAGTTTCTGCCGGCTGTTCACGTCGCTTACCACCAGTGATGAAACATGTGGCTCGTAGGTGCGCCGATCCCAGTCCGCATTGAAGATAGCCTGAATCTCGGCCACCTCGAGTGGTGATGTCACGAGCGCCAAGTACTCTCGGTTGCGGGTGAACGCGCTCTTGGTGAGGTTTGCCGTCATTACGAGTGCCCGCTTCCCGTCGATAATGACCGCCTTCTCATGGGTGTATCGGAACGTGCTCACACCATATTCGGTTTCGACTCCCGCCGATTCAAGTGCTCGCAAGGAGTCGCCACTTCCCGCTCCGCCGCCGAAGGGATCCTCCTCGATCATAACGCGCACAGCGACGCCACGCTCCTGTGCGCTGATGAGTGCTTCCACGACGATTTGATTGGTCAGCAAGTACACCACCACATCTAGCGATGTACGCGCTGAAGAAAGCTGATCGAGGAAAGGCTCCAGGCCGTCATCAGGCTGGACCCAGAGTTTGTCAACCACGACGGCGTTCGGACCCGCCGCTGGCTGCGGCTTGTTTTCCAGCAGACCGCGCTGACACGAACCGACCGCAGCCAGAAGGAGGAGCAGCAGGAGCAGCAGTGCCGACCCTGTCCTTCGGCCGGACCGCCTGCTAGTGCTTGCAATCCGTCTGCGTCTTGTCATACTTCCTCCTTCCCGGTCGAAAGTCTAACATACGACAAGTCTGGACGCGCCGGTCGTGCTCATTAGCGACGCTTCGCCGATATTGACAGAAGCCGCTCGGCTCGTGTAGCCTTCTGGCCCATGATCGGACGAACGAGTTTTACAGTGCGGCGAATCGAGCGGCGAGACAGTGACCAAGTAGCCGCGCTTGTCGTCGAGAGCTTCGCGGATGAAATCTCCCTTGCACAACTCGGTACTAGTGCTGTGCAGAACCAGGTCCAAAGCGCGCTTGCCACGGCTCGCCCGCCCGCCTCACTGCTGTTGCGGGCTGCGGGACTGACCTTCGAGTTCTGGGTGGCGACGGACGGCACGCGGGTGCTTGGCTGCTATGCGTTGCATGGCAGGTCGCTAGTGACGCTCGCAAACCTGGCGGTGCGCCCGGATCTGCGTGGCCAGGGCATTGGGCGTGCCTTGCTAAACCATGCGCTAGATCGCGCACACCGGCTTGGACGGTGCAGCATACATCTCGAGGTGTTAGCAGATAACGAGCATGCAGTACGGCTATATCGTTCGGCGGGATTGCAGGAGTATGATTGCCGCCGCGCCTACTTTGTCCGGCCAAATACCAGCATCCTCCAAGTTCCGCCGAACCCGCGGGTGCGATTGTTGCCAGTCTCACGGAAGCACGTGCGGTCATGGTCCAGTGTGCTGGCTGCGAGTACTCCACCGGAGGCGTTTCATTTCGCCAACAGCTACCGCTCGATGTACGTATCGAGCACTTTGGGCCGGTGGTTTGGCGAGCGTTTGCCACTTGCACCCGTGCTGAGGAGAGTGATCCTGGTCGATGGTGAGGTTGCAGGCTTCATCGCCATGCGCGTTCCCGGTCGGCAGTCGGTCGCGGATGTTCAGGCGCCCCTTTACATGCCATTGGCGATGCCTGTCCTGCCGGACATCATGCGCGCGGCCACACAGGAAGTGAGCGAGCGGTCCACCTACTGTCGTCTATACGTGTCGGAGACGAGGGCGGAGGGACACGCCGCCGCCGTGCAGGTGGGATACGAGGCCGAGCGGTTATGGTCGTACATGTATCGCAACCTCTAACTCGTTACTCGTGAATGGTCCGCAGACGCGCCTCGACTTGCGGCGGAACGAGACCCGCAACGGAGCCTCCGAGCGTTGCAACCTCCTTCACCAGGCTAGAGGAGAGAAACGAATACTGGGCGCTGGT
>JACDAU010000030.1 GCA_013695265.1 Chloroflexia bacterium | reverse complement strand
GCAGGGCCGCTCTCCGTCGCGATCATCGCGCCCGCTCGATTGAACGGTATTCGCCCGGCGAGCGGGCGGTACCCGATCAGCACGCTGTTCATCACCACCGTCCCGCGCGTCTCCGTGAGCATCCGCGCGCGCAGGCCGAGGAGGCCGCGGGTCGGCACGTCGAACTCCAAGTGGGTCTCGCCCCGGCCTTCGTTTGTCATCGCGGTCATGATGCCTTGCCTCGTGCCCAGGTGCTCGACTACCACGCCGACATGCTCCTCGGCAACATCGACCGAGAGGTGTTCCCACGGCTCCTGTTTGATGCCGTCGATCTCTGCGATGATTGCTTCCGGCTTGGAGACTTGCAGTTCATAGCCCTCACGGCGGATGTTCTCGATCAGAACCGCGAGGTGCAACTCGCCTCGGCCCGACACCTCGAACTCCTCAGCGGAGTTCGTCGAGTGGACGCGGAGGGAGAGGTTTGTTTCCAGCTCGGTGAAGAGCCGCTCGCGCAGCTTGCGGGAGGTGCTGTAGACTCCCTCTCGCCCGCCGAGGGGACTTGTGTTCACGCCAAACGTCATCTTCACCGTCGGCTCCGTGATCGCGATCCGCGGCAGCGCCTCCGGGTGTGCGGCGTCCGCGATCGTGTCGCCGATGCTGACCGAGTCGAGCCCGGTGACCGCGACGATCTCCCCCGCGTGTGCTTCCTCGACCTCTATGCGTCCTAAACCCTGGTAGAGATATAGCTTGTTGAGTTGCCCCGACATTGGCGCGCCCTCACCCGTGAGGACGACGATGGGCTGTCCCGCCTTGAGGGAGCCGCGGTTGACGCGCCCGATGGCGTAGCGTCCCCGGTAGCTGTCGTAATCAAGCGTCGTCACCAGCAGTTGCAGGGGAGCGTCCGGGTCGCCCTTCGGCGCAGGCACGTGCTCCAGGATCGCCTCAAAGAGCGGGCCGAGGTCCGCGCGTGGGTCATGGAGGCTTCGCGCCGCCCACTCCTCGCGGCCAGACGCGTACAGAACCGGGAAGTCCAGATGATCGGGGTCCGTCGCGAGCTCCAGAAACAGGTCCGAAACCTCGTCGACCACCTCGTCAACCCGCGCTTGCGCCCGGTCGACTTTGTTGATTACGACGACGGGCTGCAAGTTCAGTTCCAGCGCCTTTTTCAGCACGAAGTACGTCTGTGGCATCGGCCCCTCGACCGCGTCCACGATCAGGAGCACACCATCGGCCATCAGGAGCACGCGCTCGACCTCGCCGCCGAAGTCGGCGTGTCCGGGTGTGTCGATGATGTTGATCTTCGTGTCCTTGTACGTGACCGCCGTGTTCTTGGCGAGGATCGTGATGCCCCGCTCGCGCTCCAGGTCGTTCGAGTCCATGATGCGCTCACCCATCGCCTGGTTGTCGCGAAAGATGTGGCTCTGCTTGAGCATTCCGTCCACCAGCGTCGTCTTCCCGTGGTCGACGTGGGCGATGATGGCGATGTTGCGGATATCTTCGCGGGCGGTACCGGGCATGGGGTCTCCTGGAATACTGGCTTCACCGGGCACGAAAAGGGCGTGAACGCGAAGTCCACGCCCCATAATTGACGCTTCCATTGTATCATAGCCGCCGTATCGCTCGAAGAGATCGCCGGGAGTGCGCCTAAGAGCCCGGCCGCTCTTCCAGCGCCCGGTCGAGCATCGCCTTCAAGTCGCCCACCTCGCGGCGCAGGTCAGCGATGTCACCGTCTATTTTATCCTCGCCGGTCTGCCCGACGAAGTACGAGGCGACGGCGCCGGTGACGTAGCCGAACACGCCCAGGCCCCAGACGACGAGCAACAGCGTGACGACCCGTCCCTCCAGGGTCCGCGGCTGGAACTCGCTGCCGATGGTGGTGACGAAGCCGAGCGTCCACCACAGCGCGTCGGCACGGCCCACGGCCCCGGCCTCCGCTGCGTCCCGTTCAAAGTACACCAGGGCCGCCGCGCCGACCGCCACCACGGCAGTGGTGAGTGCGAGCATCCGCCCGAACTGATATCCCCGCAGGGCTCGGTTGAGCGAGCGGGTCCCGCGGTTCGTCGCGGTGAGCACGCGCACCAGGCGTACCCCGCGCAGCGCCCGCGTGGCGCGCAACACCCGGATAACGCGCAACACCCGGAACGCGGGCAGCAGCACGGAGATCGCCGCCAGCCAGTTCTGCCGCAGGTACCGACCCTTCTCGGGGGCGAGCAGGAACTGCACAACGAAGTAGCTGGTGAAGACGCTGTAGATGAACCAGTTGAGTGCATCAAGCCTGCCACTCCATGCGGGCGGGAGCTCGGTCGCAAACTCCGCCACCAGCACACACAGCAGCACGATTGCCAGGAGGTCCAGCGGACCGTCCATCCACCCTGCGATGCGCACGCGCAGCTCCTCGCGCTCGTCGTGAGCCGTCTCCATGTCCGTCACGCGACCCTCCTCAATCCCCCGCGCGTGGAAGCCTAACCCAGCTCCATCACAAAGTACTTCCCCGTCTCCCGCATCCCCTCTCGTTCGTAAAAGCGGTGCGCCCGCTTGCGCGCGTCGCCCGACTCCAGTACCAGTCGGTGACAACCCCACTCGCGCGCAACCTCGACCGACCGCCCAAAAAGCATCCGAGCCGCTCCACTGCCGTGCTCAGCCTCGGTCACGACAAGGTCCGGTATCCACGCTTCTCTCGTTGGGTGGTTCAGCCGTTCACGGATGTGCAGAGACAGGAAGCCGACGGGTGTGCTGTCGCGAGTCACGATCAGGCTCTCCACATCCTCGGCGTTCACGTGCCGCTCGTATATCTGTCGTGCCGCCTCTTGCTGTTCGTCTGACA
>JACDAU010000012.1 GCA_013695265.1 Chloroflexia bacterium | reverse complement strand
AGCCGCACGATGTTTCAACCGATTGATAGCTACGGCGTGATAGGCGACCTGCACACCGTAGCTCTGGTTGGAAAGCACGGCTCCATTGACTGGCTCTGCTTCCCGCGCTTCGACTCCCCAACGGTGTTCGCAGCGTTGCTCGACGACCAGAAGGGCGGTCGATTCAGCATTGCGCCCGACAGCGCGGTGGAGAACACGAAGCAGCTCTACTGGCCGGAGACGAACGTGCTCGTGACCCGCCATCTCTCCGCCGAGGGTGCGGGCGAGGTGATCGACTACATGCCGGTCGGCACCACCGAGAACAAAGATGGGCATCACCAGATCATCCGCAGCGTTCGCGCCGTGCGCGGGCAAATGAGCTTCGTGATGGAGTGTACGCCCGCCTTTGATTACGCCCGCGCGCCGCACGAGACCACACTCTGCGAGCATGGCGCGTCCTTTCACGCACCCGGTCTTAGCCTCGGCCTCGCTACGGGAGTGCCGCTGGAGCGCATAGATGGCGGAGTGCGCGGGCGCTTCACGCTCGACGAGGGTGAGGCAGCGGTGTTCATACTGCGGCAGATAGAGTCAAACGATTGCTGCGGCGCGTGCTTCTCGCCGGAGGAGGCGCACGAGCTTTTCACCTGCACGGTCCGGTACTGGCAGGAGTGGATCGCCGGCTGTTCGTACACTGGGCGCTGGCGGGAAATGGTCCACCGGTCCGTGCTCGCGCTTAAGCTGCTGACGTACGCCCCCACCGGTGCGATCGTCGCCGCGCCCACGTTCGGTCTGCCGGAGGTGATCGGTGGCGGACGAAACTGGGACTACCGCTACACGTGGCTGCGCGATGCCGCGTTCACACTGTACGCCCTGATGCGCGTGGGCCTCCACCAGGAGGCGGCGCAGTTCGTGGCGTGGCTCGACGCGCGCTGCCACGAGCCGGAGTCGGATGGCTCACTCCAGGTAATGTACGGGATCGACGGTCGCCACGATCTCCCCGAAACCACGCTGGACCACCTGGAAGGATACCGTGGCTCGCGTCCCGTGCGCATCGGCAACGCCGCCAGCGGCCAGCTACAGCTCGACATCTATGGGGAGCTGATGGACGCCGCGTACCTCTACAATAAGCACGGTGCCCCAATCTCGTACGAGATGTGGACCCACCTCCGCGATCTGACGGAATGGGTTTGCGAGAACTGGCGCCGTGCGGATGAGGGGATATGGGAGACGCGCGGTGGCCGCAAGCAGTTTGTGACCTCGAAGCTGATGTGCTGGGTCGCGCTCGACCGCGCGTTGCGCCTCGCGGACAAGCGTTCCTTCCCGGCGCCCCGCGATCGATGGCTCGCCATTCGCGACGAGATATACGAGGAGGTTATGGCGCGTGGCTGGAACGCCAAGCTTGCGTCGTTCGTGCAGAGCTACGACGACGACACCCTCGATGCGTCGCTGCTGCTAATGCCGCTGGTGCTCTTCCTCGCGCCCACCGACCCGCGCCTGCACTCGATGCTCGACGCCATCAACCGGTCGCCCCGCGATGGCGGGCTCTCCGCCGACGGTCTGGTGTATCGCTACAACACTGCAGAGGGGGAGGACGGACTCGATGGACAGGAGGGCACGTTCAGCACCTGCACCTTCTGGCTCGTGGAGGGCCTCACGCGCGCCGGGCGGGTGGACGAGGCGCGGTTCATGTTTGAACGCATGCTTGGATACGCAAACCACCTCGGGCTATACTCCGAGGAGATCGGGCCCGCGGGCGAGTTGCTCGGCAACTTCCCGCAGGCGCTCACTCACCTCGCCCTCATCAGCGCCGCCTTCAACCTCGACCGGGCACTCAGCAAGCACTGAGCGCGCCAACGGAGGAGTATCGGACCGATAGCCGTACGGACCAGAGCACAGAAAGGAACAAGGACGTGACAACCCAACAGTACGACGCAATCGTTATCGGCTCGGGACAGGCCGGGGGGCCGCTCGCCACGGCGCTCGTGGGCGCCGGCCGCAAGACCGCGCTCGTCGAGCGAGAGCATGTCGGCGGCACGTGCATCAACGAGGGCTGCACCCCTTCGAAGACGATGGTGGCCTCCGCGCGCGTCGCGTATCTCGCCCGCCGCGGAACGGACTACGGCGTTCACACCGGGGCGATGCGGATCGCGATGGACACCGTACGCCGCCGCAAGCGCGACATGGTCGAAAGCTTCCGCACAGGCAGCGAGAGCCGGATCACCGAGGGCGGCGTGGACCTGCTCGATGGCGAGGCGCGCTTCACCGGTCCAAAGGAGATCGCCGTGCGGCTCAAGGACGGCGAAACCCTGCACCTGCACGCGGACCTCGTCGTCTTGAACGTCGGCGCGCGCCCCGCCGTCCCACCCGTCGAGGGCATCGAGGATGTGCCCTACCTGAACTCCACGACGATCATGGAGCTCGAC
>JACDAU010000497.1 GCA_013695265.1 Chloroflexia bacterium | reverse complement strand
CGGACATGGTTGAGCAGCAGCCGCACCGCCGCCGGGGTCTGCACCTTCTGGTCACTCCTCGGTACCGTGTGCAACCCGATGCGGTTCTCCACCTCCAGCCCCTCCTTGACCGCCTGGCCGACGTAGCCCTTGCTCCGCGTCTTCGCGCGGCCCTTACGGGAGCCCGCGTTGTGGCCTTGTCGCCGTACACGTCCAGGTCGGCGTGCTCACTCAGCAGATCGCAGCCCACCTCCAGGTCCAACACATGCGCAGGCGCGAGCTCGAAGTCGAGGATCACGCCGCCGAGGGTCACCAAGAGGTGCAGCTTGTAGCCGTAGATCGTCTGCTTCCTGGATGCCACCCTGCCAAAGCTCGCACCCCAAGCCGCCCACTCGCGGCCGCAGGAGGGCGCGAGGTGGAAGCCGACCACCGGCACTGGCAACGAGTCGATGGCGCACTGGCGATCCGCAGCCAGGTCGAGCAGCGATAGCACGGCGCGGCGCACCAGGTCGAAGCCCGAGGCTCCGGCGGTTTTGCTCCAACTGCTCTTGTACCGACTGCCACGTCTCGGGATCAATGATTGCTGGTACCCCCACGGCTATCCACTCGGCTTCGGGCCGTAACACCCTGCTGCGTCCGTTGCCCGGCCCCCGGTCTTTGTACCCGCGCTCCTTGAACGGCTGGTGGGCGTCGGCGGCCTGCCGACGATTCCAGTATCCCTGCCCCTTGTTCATCGGATCGGTGAGCACCTTGAGCACCGTGCTCTGGCGCCAGCCTCGCTCTCCGCCGCCACGCGTGGGGATATTCCGCTCGTTGAGCCGCCGGGTCACAGCACGCGAACTTAGCCGCTCCTCCATCAGCCAACGGTATATCCACCGTACCCCCTCCCCCTCCGCCTCGTCGACCTCCAACCGCTGCGCACTGCTCTCGGTCCTCCTCACCAGTCGATAGCCGTACGCCGCCAACTGCGCCTCCCCCGACCCACCCGGATTCGGCTGCTCTTCCCCGGTCGCCGCCGCTCTCCCTCTCCCCGACGACCGCTGACTCAACACATCGATCGCTCGCCACACTCGCTGCTCGGCGTCCCGACACGGCACCTTCTCCCCTGCTATGCGCTCCAATGCTTCCGACCGCTCCGCCATTGCCTACCCCCTCCGCAGCATCGCTTGTGGACGCCGCGCTGGGGCTATACTCACACATATAACAACACCCCGCTCACCGAACAGGGCATATACTCCGCAAACTCCAGCCGCGTTTGTAGTGCGAACGTACTATGCTCGAAATGACAAATGCACTGCAATTCAGCCGGAGTTAGTAATAGGTGGTATGGATACGGCATGGTGCAACGCCGCTCGTAGAGTGCACGCCTCCGTGCCACGTGCCTGGCTTCTCATCGCTCATTGCTTTTCACTCATTGCTCGTTGGCGGAACGTGGTATGCTGCGCGAGGATAGCCTCCTACGAACGCTCTTGATGTGCAACCTGTCGTCACCGGGGATACTGTGTGTTCAAGCTGATAAGCCCGTTCTTCAACGCCATTGTCGAACGCATCCTCCGCTCTCCGCTGCACAACCCGCTCAGCAAACGCCTGCTGCTCATCACCTTCACCGGGCGTAAGAGTGGCAGAACCTACACAACCCCCACCAGCTACGTCCAAGATGGACCGGATATCGTCCTCTTTTCGGAGCGCAATCGCCGGTGGTGGCGGAACCTGGAGGGCGGCGCGCCGGTCCGGGTGCGCTTGCGGGGACAGGAGCGATCCGGTACTGCCGAAACCGTCCCCGCCGATGCGCGGTTGCTCGGCGTGGACCAGCAGTCCCCTTTTCAGCAGGTGCGCCGACGAATCTCCGGGCAGAGTGCGGAGCACATCGCGGCGAACCGGGTGATTATCCGCATCTGGTTCAGGTGATGCTGCGCCGTGCTCGCAGGGTGTCGCGCCCTACCGCCACAGCTCCCGAAGGTTGTCCCACATCATATAGACTGCGGCGACCAATACCGCCAGAATGATGGCCTCCCAGAAGAACTCGAACAGGATGATCAGCGTGCAGACGATGCTGAGGCCCACCGTCACGCTGTTGACGACCTGCGTTAGCCGCTGCCGGAAGCCCGCTTCGACGAACACCAGTAGCGAGATCAGCGCGGCCAGGCTCAAAATCAGGTACTGCCGCGCGAAAATCGCCACCGCAACGAAGCTGAGGAGCATCAACCCCACGCTGATTGCCGCCCATATCTCGG
>JACDAU010000561.1 GCA_013695265.1 Chloroflexia bacterium | reverse complement strand
CCTCCGTGTCGTACGCCAGCTTCGGCGACACCTCGATGGAGACGAAGCCGTCGACACCAGAGGACGACTCGTACAGCGGGCGCAGGAGGTCTGCGGCGCTCTGGATGTCCTCGGTGATGAGCGCGTCGTAGATCTCCGACGGCCCCGCGCCGTTCGCGACCAGGTCGCGCATCGCGGCCTCGTAGTCCTCGCCGCTGCTGATCGCCTTCTCAAAGATCGTTGGGTTCGAGGTCAGTCCCCGGATGCCCTTGTCGATATAGTCCTGCAACTCGCCGGAGGACATCATCCCCCGCGTGATGTTATCGATCCACGGGCTCTGTCCCTGCTCCTCGTATAGCCTCTGTAGCGTGGTCTTTGCCATCGGTCCGTTTCCCTTCCGATCCGTAGGGGCGTTCGCCCCCTCGTATGGGTTGTAGGGGCGGGCGTTCGACCTACCCCGTACGGGCGGGTTTCAAACCCGCCCCTACCGCCTGCCTACCTCGTAGGGGCGTTCAATTGAACGCCCCTACACCTGTCGCCCGTACCCCCTGATACCTAACCGCTAAGGCCTACTGGGCGGCGAGCTCGCGCACCGCGTTCGCGATGCAGTCGGCGTCGATGCCTGCGGCGTGCAGCAGCTCCTCGGGCTTGCCGGAGCCGGGCATCACGCGCACCGCGAGGTGGCGCAGCTTCAGGGGCATCAGCTCGTAGTTCTCGCCCTTGATGAGCCCCTTGAGCACCGCCGAGCCGAGCCCGCCCTCCGGGTAGTGGTCCTCCACGACGACGATCTTGCCGCCCGTTGCCTCCGCCGCCGAGGAGAGCGTCTCGCCGTCCACCGGCTTCACGGAGTACAGGTCGATGAGCCGCACGTTGATGCCCTCCCCCGCGAGCTCCTCGCACGCTTTGTTCGCCTCGTGGAGCGTTATGCCCGCCGCGACGACGGTCACCTGGTCGTTCTCCGACTCCCGCACCACCCGGCTGCCGCCGACGGTGAACTCCTCGTCCGCGCCGTAGATGACCGGCGTGCTCGCGCGCGTAGTGCGGATGTACGAGATGCCGTCCGTATCGGCCATCAGCGCGACGAGCTTCGCGGTCTGGTTCGCGTCGCTTGGGTAGAACACCGTCGAGCCGAACACCGCGCGCATCATCGCGAGGTCCTCCAGCGCCATCTGTGACGGCCCATCTTCACCGATCGAGACTCCCGCGTGCGAGCCGGAGATGCGGATGTTCGCGCGGCTCACCGCCGCCATGCGGATGAAGTCATACGCGCGGCTGAAGAACGCCGCGAACGAGGAGGCGAACGCCACGCGCCCGCGCACGCTCATGCCAACCGCCGCCGCGACGAGCTGCTGCTCCGCGATGTACATCTCGAAGAAACGCTCCGGGTACTCCTTGGCGAACTTCTCCGCGTACGTCGAGTTCGATACCTCGCCATCGAGCGCGACCACGGCCTCGCGCGCGCCGAGCGCCTTGAGCGCGTCACCGTATGCCGCGCGGGTGGCGGCCTTCTCGCCAAGCTCATACGTCGGCAGATCGACGGAGGCGTTCGATCCCTTAGGGAACGGGCTCATCGGCTCCGGTTTCTGGGTCTGGATCACGATGTTGCTCTCGCCGCCGAGTTCCTCGATCGCCGCGTCACCTTTATCCGCCTGCACCGGCTTGCCGTGCTGGTCGAGCTGGTCCTCCAAAAAGGAAACGCCGCGCCCCTTCAAAGTCTTGGCGATGATCATCGTGGGCTGGCCCGTGGTGTCCAGCGCCTCCTGATATGCCTGGTCGATCTCCTCCAGATTGTGGCCGTCGATCTCGATAGTGTGCCAGCCGAACGCCGCCGCGCGCGCCGCATAGATCTCACCGTGGTGCTCAAGCATTGTCGTCCCGCGCTGCCCCAATCGGTTCATGTCGAGGATAGCGATCATATTGTCGAGCTTGTAGTGGCTCGCCGTGCCGCACGCCTCCCAGATAGACCCCTCTGCCATCTCGCTATCGCCGAGCAGCACCCACACCTTGTACGGCAGCTTGTCAAGGTACTTGCCCGCGAGCGCGATGCCCACGGCGATTGGCAGTCCCTGGCCGAGCGAGCCGGTCGCGACATCTACGTATGGGATCGCCGGGGTGGGGTGCCCCTGCAGCCGCGAGCCGAACTTGCGGAAGGTCAGCATCTCCTCATCGGGAATCGCGCCCACTGCCTTGTACATCGCGTACAACAGCGGGGATGCGTGGCCCTTCGAGAAGATCAGATGGTCGTTCGCTGGGTTATCCGGGTGGTCCCAGTCGTACTTCATGTACTTGCCGATAAGCACGGCCATCAGGTCCGCGCCCGAGAGGCTCGAGGTTGGGTGACCGGAGCCTGCGGCCGAGGTGGAGCGGACACTATCCACCCGCAACTGCTGCGCGAGCGCGTGCCACTGCTCGGTATGCGTTTGTGTCTGGTCAATTGTCGTCGCCACGTCGGTACCTCCTGAACGCCTATTTGCTGTGTTTCCTGCTATCTGCTGTTCCGACACCACACATTATGCTCCAGAACGCCTCCACCTCGGCGCTCACGTTCATGCTACAACATCCACGTATCCGGGCCGCCGCGCTGTTCTCTCCTGTTCCAGCTTCCTATATATCGCGTGCCGCCCTGGATCGGGCCTACTCGGCAGCGAAAGCTCCGCCCCTACCGCAGAAGCATCGAGCGTGCCTAGCGCGTCGAGCGCGAGGATCGCCGCCCCCCGCAGCGTGGCCTCCGACTCCGTACACACCTGGATGGGCCTGCCGAGCGCATCGGTGAGCCCCGCGCGCAACGCCGCAGACTTCGCCACTGCGCCGCCGCTGACGTGGATCTCGTGCAGCGCCACAGCCTCACTTAGCATATTATGTACCGTCAGTAATTCGATGAGGACGCCCTCCACGCCCGCCTGCAGAATCTCCTCTCGCGAGGTGTCGAGACGCATCCCGGTGAGCGAGCCGGTCGCGTTCGCGTTCCAGCCGGGGCTGCGCTCCCCCGAGAGGTGGGGCACGAACTCCAGCCCCGTCGCCCCCGGTTCCGCGTCGAGCATGTGCCGCTCCACCGCCTCGGGATCCAGCCCGAGCGTTCGCATCAGCCACGCGTACACGTTGCCCGCGTTGCTCACCGCGCCGCCCAGCAACAGCCGCGCCTCGTCAATGCGGTACAGCCACAGCCCGTCCGGAAAGTGCACCGGCGCCGTAACCACGGTACGGATCGCGCCGCTCGTGCCATAGTTCAGCGCGGCAACACCCTGGGACCCCGCGCCGCTCCCGAAGTTCGAGCACGCCCCATCGCCGACCGCAGGAAACCACACCGCCCGCGCAAGCTGCGGCCATCGGTCCGCGTGCTCCCGGCGCAAGGTGCCGGAGGGCCGGGAGGTGGGCACGAGTGACGAGAGCGTCGAAGCAGAAATGTTCAGCGCCTCCAGGATCGGACCGTGCCACGCCCGCGCCCGCTGGTCGTACAGCCCCGTCGCGGAAGCCATCGCCTCCCCGCACGCCGCGTCCCCGAGCAGGTGCACGTGGACATTTTCCCCCGGCGAGACCCACCGCACCGCGCGCCGGAACAGGTCCGCGTTCGTTTGTCGCAGCCAGTACAGCTTCGCCGGCAGGTACGACGGATGCAGCGGACATGCCGTGTGGTCGTACAGGTCACGGGGGTCCACCCGCCGGGCGAGGGCGGGCAA
>JACDAU010000559.1 GCA_013695265.1 Chloroflexia bacterium | reverse complement strand
CTTCATCCCCGACGACCCCCTCTTCGCCGACCTCGTGGACTATCCACGGGTCCTCCCCAAGGTCTGGGGCATCCTGGGCTGGAACATCTATCTTTACCACGCACACCTTATCGTCACCCCGCCCTCCGGCCAGCCCCGCGACAACAAATCCTTCGGCTGGCACCAGGACAGCGGCCGCGTGAACGCAGAGATGGAAAGTCATCCCCGGCCACGCCTCTCGCTCAAGGTCGCGTACTTCCTTTCCGACACGGGTGAGGAGGGACGCGGCAACTTCTGGGTCGTCCCCGGCAGCCATCTGCACGACACCCTCGACCGTCCCGCCGATGGCAACGGCCAGCCCGAGGGCGCGACCCCGGTGCTCGCCAAGCCCGGCAGCGCCGTCTTCTTCGACCGCCGAACCTGGCACGCCGCCAGCCCAAACTGGTCGGACATCACGCGCAAAGTACTCTTCTATGGCTATGGCTATCGCTGGATCCGCACGAAAGACGACATGACCGTCCAGACCCTGTGGGAGCAGAGCGATCCCGTCCGCCGCCAGCTCCTCGGCGATGGCGTAAACGCCAACGGGCACTATTCCCCGACCGACGCCGATGTGCCACTCCGCACCTGGCTGCGGGAACACTGCCCGGAGGACGCCGCCTGAGCGCGTCCATCTGGCAAGCCTCTTGCACAGACTCACCTGCCAACCGTTAGCATGGAGGGACAACAATGTCAAACACCGAAGACACCAACAGGACCGCAATCCCCGCCGATGAGGCCGAGGGCGCGGGCAACTTCGCAGCCGAGCCGGGACCGGATCCCACGGCTGGTGCAGCTCCGGAGAACACCGCCACCCAGTTGGAGATGGGCAACCCGATGCCGGCACAGGAAAACACCGCCGCAGGCGAGGAGGGCAACCGCTCCGGCGGCGAGCCGGTCGAGGAGACCATTGAACGCCGCGCCAACAGCGAGGCCGACGCCGGGGAACTGGAGCAACAGATCGATGAGACCAGCATCGATCAGTCCGCCGAGGTATAAGCCGACCTGAACCGCGCAAGGCTTGGCATCGCTCCCGCACCGCCAGCGTGCCGCTCATACACGGTTCGACCGCTTCCGACGTCGCCTGCCAAAGGAGGCACACTCGGCATGAGCAACAACACGGGATGGTCAAAGGAGCGTCAGCGCGAGTACGACGGCCTGGTCGACGGGTTCGAAGAGGAGGGCCGTTACGAGGGCCGCGAGGAAGAGGTCGCCGCCCGCATCGTCAACAAGCAACGGACCGAGTACGGTGAGACCCAGCAGGCACAGGAGGAGGACGAGCGCGGCGAATCGCCCGACCGTACCCTGCCGATCGACGAGTACGATAGCCTCACGATTGAGGAGATTGAGGACCGGCTCGGCGCCCTCGCAAACCGCGATCTGCGCAGGATCGCCGATTACGAGCGCGAGCACAAAGACCGCAAAGGCGTCCTTGATGCAGTCGAGCGCGAGCGTGGTGGCTGAACCCGCGAACCCCGAGCTAGACGCTGTGCGCCTGGAAGCGCTCGACTGCCAACGCTGCGACCTTTGGCAGGGACGCACACAGGTGGTCATGGGCGAGGGCAATCCGCACGCCGGCATCCTGCTCATGGGCGAGGCGCCGGGCGCGAACGAGGACGCCACCGGTCGGCCGTTCGTTGGGCGCGCTGGACAACTCCTCGACAGCGCGCTCGAAGAGGCCGGAATTGGCCGGAACGACGTGTACATCACGAACGTCGTCCGCTGCAGGCCTACCGCCGTCAAAGGTGGGTCGGTTACGAACCGCGCGCCGAGGGCTGGCGAGATCGCCGCATGCGAGCCGTGGCGCTGGCTGGAGATCAGCCTGGTGAATCCGCAGGTCGTTGTCTGCGTTGGTGGTCCTGCGGCGAAGGCGCTGATCGACAAGAAGCTCAAGATCACGGAGCAGCGCGGACGGTTCTTCGACAAAGAAGATGGCCGTGCCTACATCGCCACCCTCCACCCAGCGTACGTGCTCCGCCTGTATAGCGCCGACCGCGACGCGTACCGCACCGCCCGCGCGAACCTGGTCTCCGACCTCCGCCAGGCGCAGGAGCGAGCTGCGACCAAACCTCGTTGACCCCGCACCACTCCTATCGCTGCGTATAGACAATTCGCGAGGTACTCATGGAATCAAAACCACCAGAGGAGGTAGGCGGTGACTGTCGGTAACGCCCTTCTCAGAATCTTCTTCTTCTCGCTTCTCATCTCACTTCTTGGCTGCGTCGTGCTTGCGCTCCTGTGATTGGGCCGACCCGAAAAACAACTCCAACGGCCCCTTTAGCCCTTCTGCCGAATCGCAAACGGACTGCGCCGAGTCTGCCGCCTATGCCCGGCGCGAGACGAACTTCCGGCAAATACCGGTGCTCTTCCGTAAATTGGCCCATGACATGCTCTGCCCTTGTGGTGCCGAGGCAAGTATTATCTCGACCGCATACCGTATGGAAAATTCTTGCGAAGTCTACGTTGCGTGGCTCTTGGGGGTCTGTTATACTCGTGTTCAGGCAATCCTGTTGGGGATATAGCTCAGTTGGGAGAGCGCGACACTGGCAGTGTCGAGGTCAGGGGTTCGAGCCCCCTTATCTCCACCGGGTCTATCGACCCAACAGGCCA
>JACDAU010000558.1 GCA_013695265.1 Chloroflexia bacterium | reverse complement strand
CAGAGCACGATGGAACCGAACGTGCTCGCCCTGCGCATCCAGCCCGACGAGGGCATCTCGCTGAAGGTGCTCGCGAAAACACCGGGTACCCGGCTCAATATTCGTCCAGTGAAGATGGAGTTTCTGTATGGCTCCTCGTTTGGGGAGGACCCGCCCGAGGCGTACGAGCGCCTCTTGCAGGACAGCATGATTGGCGATTCCACGCTCTTTACCCGCAGCGATGAGGTGGAGACCGCGTGGTCGTTCGTGACGGATATTCTGGATACCTGGGCGCAGATGCCCGCGCCACGGTTCCCGAACTACGAGAGCGGCGCGTGGGGACCGCGTGAGGCAGACCGGTTACTGTACCGCGATAACCGGGAGTGGCGCTGGCCCTAGCGTCCAGCGGCGTCTCGGAACATCGTTACAACGCCACCGTGGCGGGGAAGGGAAACGGGAGATGCACGCGAGTGAGAACGCCGCACAGGGACTAACCTGGGAAGGGAAGTCCGTTGACCTCGAGGACATCGAGCGCGAGCTGAACCGGCTGTGGGAGCAGACCACCGCCACGGCGCAGGGCAAAAGCCCGCGCGTCCGCTCCAGCGTGCTCAACCTCGTGGTGTACACATCGAGCGACGCAGACGCCGAGAAGCTCTTCGAGACCGTCGGCAGGCTCTCGGGCCGCCACCCGTCCCGCGCCATCATATTGAGCGCGGAGCCACACCACGAGCAGCCGTCGCTCGATACTGCGATCAATTCCTACTGCTTCGAGGACCCCGGCTCCGGCGCGCAGGTGTGCTGTGAGCAGGTGCTGATTGGCGCGAACGGCGAGCCAGCAAACCACCTGCGCAGCATCGTCACCCCGCTGCTGCTGCCGGATCTGCCGATGTACCTGTGGTGGATGGGGCGGCCCGACTACGACGCAGACACGTTCGTGGACCTGATTGGCTCCACGGACAAACTCGTTATCGATTCCTCCAGCTTCGCCCCCACGGGGGAGGATCTTCGGCGGGCGCTGACTATCCAGCGGGAACGCAACCGGGTGTGCGCGGTGCAGGATCTCAACTGGATCCGGCTGTGGCGATGGTTCGAGGCCATAGCGCAGTTCTTTGATGACGCCGCGCTGCGCCAGCAACTTGCCGGTATTCAGCGATTGCGCGTTGAGTACGCCAGGGGGCAGGATGGCGCAAGCCCGGCACAGGCGGCCCTGCTCGCGGGCTGGCTCTACTCTCGTCTCGGGCAGCAACCCGGGGACGTTGAACTCCGGGCCGTGTCCGCCGAGTCGGTGTTGCCTGGCGCGGTCGTCTCGTTCGATCTGGACACGCTGCACGAAGGAAAGGCTGCGGGCTTCCACGTGCGTCTCAAGGATGATGACTCGTCGCACGCTGACGCGTACGCACAGGTCGGTGAGCAGCGGCTCTCGTCGCGGTCGTGCTTGATCACGCCGCGCACCGAGCACGAGGCACTCGACCACGCGCTCGAAGGCTGCAATCGCGACACGCCGTACGAGGAATCGTTGCCGATTGCGGCGGATTTGCTGGAGCGCGAGGCGGTGCAGTAATGCCGAGCAATGCCGAGATACAGGTTCTGTCAGCTAAGAGCGACGTCGCCCGCCAGGGCGCGGAGGAGTTCGTCCGCGCGGCGGCGGAGTCGGTGCAGCAGCGCGGAGCGTTCTCCGTCGCGCTCGCCGGGGGATCAACCCCGCTGGGTATGTACGAGCTGCTTGCCGAGGCGCCGTATCGGTCGCGGGTGGCGTGGGAGCGAACACTCCTGTTCTGGAGCGACGAGCGGTGTGTGCCGCCTGATGATCCTGAAAGCAACTACGGCGCGGCGGCGGCGGCGCTGGTTTCGGGCCTCGGCCTGCCAGCGGCGAACGTGCATCGGATGCAGGGCGAGCGGGACCCGCACGAGGCGGCGCTCGCGTACGAGCAGGCGGTACGCCATGCTATCGGCGGCGAGCCACCCCGCTTCGACCTGGTCCTGCTCGGGATGGGCGACGACGGACACACCGCCTCGCTCTTCCCTGGCACGGACGCGCTCGGCGAGACAGGGCGGCTTGTGGTGGCGAACCACGTGCCGAAGCTGGATGCGTGGCGGCTGTCCTTCACGAGTACGCTGATCAACGCAGCCTACCGAGTGATGTTCCTCGTGACGGGCGAGGGCAAGGCGGAAGCGCTGCGGGCGGTGCTCGAAGGCGAGCCGGACCCTAACACGTATCCCTCGCAGCTCGTTCGCCCCACCGATGGTCGCCTGCTGTTCCTCCTCGATGAGCCAGCCGCACGATTACTCACCAATCGCTAGAGAAGCAGCCACTTGCACCCCCACACGTCGTACCTAATCTGCGGCACCCCGCGCAGCGGGAGCTTTCTGTTGTGCGAGGCGCTAAAGAACACCGGCCTCGCGGGCATGCCGGAGGAGTACTTCTGGCGCGGGGATGAAC
>JACDAU010000527.1 GCA_013695265.1 Chloroflexia bacterium | reverse complement strand
GAGATCGCTGCGTAGAACTCACCCTTCATGGCGCATCACCTCCGTGTCGATTTAAGAGTACATAGAAAAAAAGTGGGGCAAGCCCACTTCACAGACACCCCTATGCGTTTGACTGATTATACCACCGTATCGACTCTCCCGGCAAGCGTGTGTGGGCGGCTTCAACTGGTATAATGACCCCCATCCAGAACGGTACCTTTTGTCCGAAGAATTGTACGTGCTGGTTCTGGTAGAGCGTCAAAGTGGAACAATGTTTGTAGTGGAGGAATGAATGGCACGCGTGGCAATCAATGGCTTCGGGCGTATCGGGAGACAGGTCTTCAAGACGATGCGCATGTACTACCCGGACGATCTGGAGATCGTCGCCGTAAATGATCTGACGAGCACCGCGACGTTGGCACACCTTCTAAAGTATGACTCGAACTACGGACGGTACGAGGCCGATGTGCGCGCCACAGACGCCAGTATTCTCGTGGACGATGTGGAGCTCAAAGTGTTCCAGGAGCGAGACTGGACGAAGCTCCCCTGGCGCGACCTGGGGATTGATATCGTGATCGAGTCCTCCTCGGTCGGCACTGATGCGACGCGTGCTCGGGCTCATATCGAGGCTGGCGCGAAAAAAGTAATGATCTCCGCACCCGCGAAGAACGAGGATCTGACGGTTGTGCTCGGCGTGAACGAGGAGACATACGACCCGGCAAACCACCACATCGTTTCCAATGCTTCCTGCACGACCAACGCGCTCGCGCTGGTGGCGAAGGTCGTGCTCGAGCAGTTCGGGATCGTACGCGGTCTCGTCACCACGGTCCATTCCTACACGAACGATCAGGTGATACTGGACGCGCCGCACACTGACCTGCGGCGCGGGCGATCAGCGGCAACCAATATCATTCCCACCACGACTGGGGCGGCGCGCGCGCTATCGCTCGTCCTGCCGGAATTGAAGGGAAAGGTGGACGGATTCTCGCTCCGCGTGCCCACCTCTACCGTGAGCATCATCGACTTTGTCGCGGAGACGGAGCAGGACGTTACCGTCGAGCAACTGAACGACTGCTTCCAGGAAATGGCAGCGGGATCCATGAAGCATGTACTCGGATACACCGATGAGCCGCTTGTGTCCTCGGACTTCATTGGGGAGGCCCGGACAACCATTGTTGATGGTCCTTCCACGATGGTCATCGGTGGCAAGCTGGTGAAGGTGATCTCCTGGTACGATAATGAGTGGGCGTACTCCGTGCGCGTCGCGGATGTCGCCGCTATGATGTCCTCCCGCGGGTTCTAGGCCCATGCGCCTGATCGAGACGCTCGACTACCTGGACACAACGGTATTCGTGCGCGTGGACTTCAACGTGATCGTCCGGGACGACGGCAGCGTCACCGATGACACGCGCATTCGGGCGGCGCTGCCGACGTTGCGATACCTGCTGGACGTGGGGGCGAGGGCGCTGGTCCTTGCCTCGCACCGCGGCAGGCCAAAAGGCTACGATCCCACACTCACGCTCGCGCCCGTTGCGCGGCGGCTCTCTGCGTTGCTGGAGTCCTCTGTATCGGTCTTGCCATTCGACCTGGACGAGGCGCGGCGGATGGTCACGGCGGCCGAGGTCGGCTCCGTCTTTCTCCTGGAGAACACGCGGTTCTATCCCGGTGAGGAATCGAACGACCCAGCACTCGCCCGCGACTTTGCGGCGCTCGCCGGTTTGTTTGTCGAGGACGCTTTCGGTTCCGTGCACCGGGCTCATGCCAGCACGGAGGGGATCGCCCATGTCCTGCCCTCCGCTGCCGGGCTGCTGGTGCAGTGCGAGGTCCGCGCCCTGGAGCAAGTGCTGGAGCGTCCGGAGCGCCCGTTTACGGCCGTGCTCGGTGGCGCGAAAGTGTCCGACAAGGCTGGGGTGATACAGAACCTCTTGCCCAAAGTCGACCGTTTGCTTATCGGCGGAGCGATGGCAAACACGTTCTTGCTGGCGCAGGGGATGGAGGTGGGAAAGAGTCTCGTGGAGCCGGAGCGGGTTGAGCTGGCGGCTCGTCTGCTGCGTGGGGACGCTGGCGAGAAGCTGGTACTGCCGGTCGATGTGGTCGTCGCCGATTCGCTGAGCTCCCCCGACGTCGCGGTAGTTCCCGTAGGAGCCATCCCGTCCAGTGGCGCCATCTATGACATTGGCCCGGAGAGCGCGCGACTGTTCTCCTTGGAAATCGCGCGTGCTCGTACCGTCGTCTGGAATGGGCCGGTGGGCGTCTTCGAGCGGGACGCGTTCGCGCGGGGCACGTTTGCCCTCGCGGAGGCGGTCGCGCGATGCACGGGATACACGGTGGTCGGCGGCGGAGAGTCCATTACCGCGTTGGGGCGTTCGGGCTTAGCGGCTCGAGTGGACCACGTTTCCACTGGGGGCGGCGCCTCTATGGAGTTTCTGGAAGGCCGCGAATTGCCTGGTCTTGTAGTTTTGGGATACTCGCATGCGTAGACCGATCGTCGCCGGTAACTGGAAGATGAACACCTTGCGCGGCGAGGCGGAGGAACTCGTCCTCGCCATCCGCGACCTGGCCGCCGCCGCGCCCATCGAGGTGGTGATCTGTCCGCCGAATGTGTGGCTGGACCTCGTGAGCCGGTCGTTGGAAGGCAGCGGCATGAAGGTCGGCGCGCAGGACGCGTATTGGAAAGAGCAGGGCGCGTTTACCGGAGAGGTAGCAGTGTCCCAGCTCGTCGGGATGTGCGAGTATGTCATCGTCGGCCACTCGGAGCGTCGGCGGCTGTTCGGCGACACCCACGAGATCGTGGCGCGCAAGCTGGTGGCGTGCATGGATGCCGGGCTAATACCGATCCTTGCCGTAGGAGAGGATGCCGGGGAGCACGCCGCAGGCCGGACCGAGGAAGTTGTGCGCCGCCAGGTTGGCGCGGCTCTGGTGGGGGCGGCGCAGGGACCGCTGGTTGCTGCATACGAACCGGTGTGGGCAATAGGGTCCGGGGAGGCGGCCAGCCCTGAGCATGCCCAGTGGGTTGCCACCATCGTTCGTGATGCTCTTGAGAACGCCGGTTTTGAGCCGCAAAGCGTCCCGGTCCTGTATGGTGGAAGCGTTACCCCCGGCAACTTCGCCGGTTTCGTCGCACAGCCCGATATCGATGGCGGGTTAATTGGTGGCGCAAGTCTCGATGCGCAACAGTTCGCCACCTTGGTCGAGCAGGCGTCAGCCGCAGCGTATTAGTTGCGCTGTGTCGGGACCATTGCTATAATCCAAATGAAGGGGGATGCAATCTTGCAACAGCCTGCGGAAATCGGACAGATCATACTCTCCGTGTTGCTCGTCGTCGTAATCTTGTTTCAGACAAAGGGCAGCAGCTTCAGCGGAGCGATGGGCGGCGATTCCGGCTCCATCTACCACACCCGCAGGGGTCTCGAAAAGACCCTCTTTCAGTTGACGATAGCCCTCGCCGTGTTGTTCGTCGTCGTCGCTGTCTTCAGCGCAGCCGTCACCGCGTAAAATCAGGTCCGCGTCCGTCTGAGGATGCAGAGGAGGTATCTCGTGTTTGGATTGGGACCGACAGAGTTAATCATCATTCTGGTTTTGGTCATGCTCGTGTTTGGTGTTGGCAAGCTGCCGGAGGTAGGATCCGGCCTCGGCAAGGGTATCCATGAGTTCAAGGAAAGCATCTCGGGACGTGGCGGCAATGACGAGGATCCCCCGCCACCAGAACTCAAGGCGTAGCACACGCTGAACGATACAATAGCAGCAAACGGACGGCCACTCGGCCGTCCGTTTTTGATTGATCGCGTGTCCACCGCTGGTTGCGGGCCCGTTGTTTTGTGGCGCTTCGTGACGAATCGCTCGCGCTCGGCGATCGTCTGATTCGATTCAGCGGTCGTATATGCTGGGCTTGGGTTATAATACCCGAGACACACACACCATCAAGCCGAGGTACTGCGAGTTGAGGCAAGAACAGACGGACCCAGCCGCTTCCGCATCGGCTCCCCCAGAGGCCGCGGAGCCCCGTGGCAAACCCGGGGCGCACTCGTGGGCACGAGAGCTTGTCGAGACACTCTTACTCACTGTGCTGATTTTCGTCGCGGTTCGCGGCGTCGTCCAGTCGTTCCGGGTAGATGGCGAGAGCATGATGCCGAGCCTCCAGTCGGAGGAGTTGCTGCTCGTGAACAAGGCGGTGTACTGGCATGTCAATAGCGACTCGCCGCTCGCACGCCTGGCACGTGGCGGCTCGGATGGCACCGGTGACCGGTTTCTGTTTCACCCACCCGAGAAGGGCGACGTGATCGTGTTCGAGGCGCCAATGGATCGGGGACGCGATTACATCAAGCGCGTTATCGGCGTGCCCGGAGACCTGGTCGAGATTCACGATGAGGCCGTCTTCGTCAATGGAGAACGGCTGAAGGAGCCATACATCGGGCAGAGGACCACGGAGGCGTTCGCGTTTGATGCTCGCAAGCCAGAGTGGCGCGTGCCGCCCGGCAAGTTGTTCGTGCTCGGCGATAATCGTTCGGCGAGCAGTGACTCTCGCGCGTGGAACTTCGTACCGATGGAAAACGTGGTTGGCAAGGCGACCGTGACGTACTGGCCGGCCAGCAAGTTGGGTGGTATTCCTGGGTCCGTCTTACTCTCCGCGCACTGGCGCTAGCATAGGTGGCAAGCAGCGTGCGCCTGGTCACGAAGAACGCAGAGGGAACGCACTTCGGAGGAGTGGCACTGTGGTAGAAGCAGTCATCGAAGCGGTTCGTATCAATGTTGTCAACGATCAGCATGTTGTCATACTGAAGGAAGCGACCGGGCCGAGAGTCGTGCCCATCTGGATCGGTCCCGACGTTGCCCACGCTATCGCGATCGTGCTCCGTGGTGATGAGGTAAGCCGCCCCATGACCCACGACCTTCTGCGGGCTACCATCCTAGAGATGGGAGGTACGATTCATCGGGCAATTATCAACGATCTAAAGGACAGTATATTCTTCGCGATCATCGAGGTAGACCAAGATGGCCGGCGCTTGCAGATAGATGCGCGTTCTAGTGATGCCCTGGCACTGGCGGTTCGTGCCCAGTGCCCGATATTCGTGGAGGAGCACGTACTTGATCAAGCGGGATTTGCCATGCCAACCGAGGAAGGCGATACGACGGATCCTACGGCTGGTCAGCAGCCAGAACCGATCGACAACGAGCGGCTGTCTGTGTTCCGCGAGTTTATCAACAACCTCGATATCGACGATCCCAAGCGCGAGAATTAGTAGAACGCTCGAATTGTTGTCATGAAGCGACGAGCCGCCGCGCTGACGACGTTGCAGGCGCATATCGGGTACACGTTTCTGGACGTTGAGTTGCTCGAGACTGCCCTCACGCACGCGTCGCACGCGAACGAAAGCAAGACATACGTCGTCACGAACGAGCGCATGGAGTTCCTCGGAGATGCGGTGTTAAGCTTTCTGGTCGCGGAACGGTTGTACCGGGAAAGAGTTCGGTCCTCGGAGGGCGAGTTAACCCGAATGCGGGCCAGCGCGGTGAACAAGCGGACGCTCGCGGAGGTAGCCAGAGCGTTTGATCTTGGCAGCGTTCTGCGACTTGGCAAGGGTGCGCGTGCGGCGGGCACGCATCGGCTGGACTCAGCGGTTGCCAACGCGTTTGAGGCGCTCCTGGGCGCGGCGTATCTCGATGGTGGTCTCGACGCGTGCCGCCTGATCTTGACACGATCCTTCAATCCCGCTGTCGTTCCGGATGAGGTGTGGAACGGGACGAAGGATGCAAAGACGATGCTGCAAGAGTCCGTGCAGGCCCGGTTGCGAATGCATCCGTCGTATACCGTGATCGAATGGCCGGAGGCCGGTGGATCGTTTCTCGTCGAGGTGCGAGTACATGACCGCACGCTTGGACAGGGCTCCGGGTTGAGTAAGGCGGAGGCGGAGCAGGCGGCGGCGCTGGAAGCGCTCAGAGGGCTGGAACCATAGCGAGCGGTGCGCGACTGCCCGTTCATCGGCGCGCCAATGACGGCAAGGAATTGCGGTGATAGAGAAGCAGACCCTCACGCGCGGCGACCTGCTCGGGCTGCGGGCGGAGGGGCAGTTTGTCCTCGGTGCGGGCTTCTTCAACGAAGTTCATGTGGTCGCGGGAAACGTAGTCGTGAAGGTCGCCAAGCCATATGGGCCACTCCAGCAACCGTTGAGCTGGTTGCGGCGGAACCGAAAAGAGCACGAGGGCGCGACGAGTTACCTGCGGGTTCCGGCAACGTATCATGTACGCATGAAGCGAAAGGGCGACCAACCGGTCAGCGTGCTCCTTCAGTCACGGCTCCATGGACGCCTGCTATCTCAGGTGCCGGCTGAAGAGTTGTCCCAGCCACCGTTGCGAGCGGAGTTAGTGCGGACGATCCAGGCACTGGAGCGCTGCCGCCGACAGAATGGCTGGCTCCCCGACGTAATTGGCGGTCCGCCCCGGTGGGGTATGCACGACCTAGGTCAGTCAAACAACCTCTTCGTCACGGATGACGGGGAGATCTGGTTGATTGACCCCGGCGCGCTCTTTCTGTGGTTCTCACGGCGGAATCTCATCGGACTGCTTTATACCTCGGTCCTGTTGTGGAGTGGTCGACGGATGCTTCGCAGGAAGGCGGTGTAGTCGAAGCGTGTCACCTGTGGGGCAGTCGCCAGACTGTGGTATGAACTTCGGTCTTGGGGCGATGGTATCAAGGCACGCTGATTCGCAAGCCATACCGGAGAGACGTCGACTTTGGGAAGTGGGCGTCAGCCGTCGCCCCAGTCACGCTGATTCCAGTCAGGCAGGTAGAAGGTCAGATCAAGGTCGCCCGGCGACTGGCCCCAGTGCGTAAGAATCATCCTCGCTTCGCTGCGGTGCTGCATGCTGTGGTTCAGGAGGTGTGCCAGACACACCCGGAGTGTGCCGCCCTTGAACGATGGCCCCCAAGCGTTGTATCGTCGAGAGTATCCAGCCAAGAACACATCATTGTCTCCACAGTGTGCCCGGCCTGAGTAACGGCAGCGACATCCGGGAACGCCTCGGCATCAACCTCGGCCGCATCGTCGTATCGCCCCAACCGCAGTATTTCACGCCAGCCTTGCTCCGGATCGAGGGGGTGGATGAGTGTGTGACGGAGGCTTGCAGGGGCGGCGGGGCAATGAACTCGTCGATTCCGAGTTGGCTGGCCGCATCGAGTATCGGGGCGGCGACCGAGTATGATACGAACTTCGGCTGAATGGTAGTGCGTCTGTCATTCCGAGCGTGCGAGGGATCCGTGGTCGAGTTCACGGATCCCTCACCGAGTTCGGGATGACATGCTAAAGGGTTCAAGCGGATTGCATATGAGTAGTCGAACATTAGGCGGACATCGTCGGCTTACACTGTTTCTTCGTCCTTCCTGGTGTTTGCGGCGGATCAGCCATCCTCTCATTATTGCCATTACCTCCAACATGTCTGACAGGCGCAAGGCGCGGTTGGCCAGAGGCCCGCCTCAGAGTAGCTCGATGTGCTTGAACGCCTCCGCGTACCGCACGCCGATGCGCTCCCCCGTGAGTTCTGCCCACTGAATGACGCGATCCTGCCAGTTCGGCAGGTGTCCAAGCTGGCTCGCGTGGCAGGCGAGCGACCCCATCTTCTTGTCCATGAAGTCGCTTACGTCCTCCAGGTGATCGGGGGAGTCGGTGCTAAACAAAAAGATGTGGGAAGTGTGGTGCGGTTCGAGTCCGGCGACGAGTTGCTCGGGAACATACAGATGATCGCGCGCCGCGACGATGGCGTCGACACTGACGGTCCCGATGGCTCGATGGTCGGGATGTATCTGGTACGAGCGCCACGGATCATGTGTGACCAGTGCCTCTGGCTCGTACTTTCGGATAATCGCGCTCACCTGGTTCCGAAACGCCATGGACACCTCCAGCTCGCCATCGCGGTGGCGAAGAAAGGTGACATCCGCGACACCCAGCATGTCCGCCGCACGCTGCTGCTCCGTCTCACGCAGCTCGGCGATCGCGTGGGGCGACATGCCACGATCCTTTGTTCCCTTGTCGCCGCTTGTTGCTACCACGAGGTGAACCTGCGAACCGACGTCCGCCCACTTGGCTACTGTTCCGCCGCACGTGAACTCCATGTCGTCCGGATGGGCGACCACGACCATGACGCTGCGCGGCACGATGGAGTTGTTCTGCACAAGGACTCCTTTGCTTCACCTAAGGCTAGAGGCCCAACCGACTACTTGTGGAGTGCCAGGCCCGCAACGCGGCTGGGCGAACCAGGAGAGCCAGCGGATCAGGAGGGACGTATGCGCCGCCATCGCGTGCTGTTTGCTGCCGTATGGTGCCCGAGACCTGGGGCGGCAACGCCACCAGCACCAAGTGTAGCAAGAACCGCGCGTTTCTCGCGCCCCGGCTGTCGCACGAACGGACTGGCCTGCTCAGCGGGCAATCCAGCGCCGAAAGCTGCCTCTGGTTACCGTGTTTCCCATTGTCGTAAGAAACCCAGCGGCAGGCGTTCCCCACCGAATATATGACGTTGAATAGCCGACTACGTCGGCGTAGGAGTGCGCTTCTGCGCAGACCCTACTGATTTGGCGTCGAGCCCATATAGGGGCGTTCATGTTCGCGCTCAGGAGGCCGCACCTCCGTCTTGCCCCACGCTGGTATCTTTCGCGCTATCTGCTCCATAGAAAGGTGGCCGCGAGATCGCCGCCTTGCGACCAGGGCGGCTCCCGCCGCAATAGCCGTCGTCGCCGTACCTGCGATCGCCGCTTTTACCAGAGTTGGCCGCTTCATGTGTTACACCTCCCAAGGTTTACAATCGGCATTGTCGCAGAGCGCACACCACGCTGCAAGCCCTGCCATACATGCGGTATTGCACGTGCGTGGTAACGACAGTCTGGAAAGAGGGAAGCGCGTGCTACGGACCGTTCGGAGGATGGCGTCTAGAAGAACATCGTCACGCGGACCTGCGGACTGACTAGTGGACGAATGAGCCATTTGTTAGCGCACACAGCGCAGATCGGGGGTGCATCATCGAGCGAAGAAAAGGTGTTGAACTGGCGGCCCCGGAGGGACTTGAACCCCCGACACGCGGTTTAGGAAACCGCTGCTCTATCCCCTGAGCTACGAGGCCAGCGACCGACATGAGTATAGCAAAGCAGCAAACGATGCGACAGCGCACGTTTGATTGGTATCCACGCTGTGTGCTATTCTAGCTCCAGGTCGGACGGGGTGTGGCGCAGCCCGGTAGCGCGCACGGTTCGGGTCCGTGAGGTCGGAGGTTCGAATCCTCTCACCCCGACCAACAAGCGCGCCTGCATGTGCCTCGCGCTTCCATTTGCAAAGTCCCTTCAGGATACGTTCCCGAGGGTCTCTGCCTACCGCCCACGTAACTTTCCGTTGCGTCGCATTTCGATTGTGAAGGCAATCTCGTCACGGTCGCTCTTTTAGTCCGCCTGAAATGAAGTTGTAGTTTGGAGAGGACGGTGGTCACGGGACGTACACGGATACGGAGGTTCGGTGTTTTGCAGACGTCGCTGTTCGTGGGCGCGTTATATGCGATTTTGACGGCGGTCATCTTCATCCCGATAGCCCTGATCGTCCTTGCAGTCGGTGCGGCGAGCGGCAGTGGGGAGGAGCTCCTGAGAGGCGCGGTAGGGATGGTCGTGCTTGCTGTACTCGCCCCGATTTTTTACGGCCTCACTGGCTTTATTTTCACCGCTATTGGCTGCCTGGTCTACAATCTGCTTGCGGGCTGGATTGGCGGCATCGAGGTTGAACTAGAAAACTCCCACGGTGAGTTACAGAGCCAAACCGCCTCCGGAGTTCCGACCAGTCAGTGATGCGGCCACCGGCATGCTGTGTCACTGAAAAGCTCCGAGTCCGAACCAACACTCGGATTCGCGACATAACCCTTGTGTTAGCTGCGATTCAGGCTGTGCTATACTGACGAAGACGCCTCACTTCACGGTACCTTTCTGTGGGTTCGGAGGCTCGAAAACTATCGCTCCGACCACGAAGGGACGGCGTTCATGCGCCGTCTCTGTTTTTATGGTCGAGGCCGGAAGTATGGCTGCGATGCACCACTCGAAGCAGCGGAGCGTCAGCGTGGGGAAGCAAATGTTCAGACTGCCCGTTCTGCTGATCGCCGTCGCCTTCTTCGTCTCCACACACGCTTCTATGCAGCCGCAGACCGAAACTCTCGTGCCGGTCTCCAGTGACGAGGACTATCGCACCGAGCGACTTCTCCAGCAGATTGACCTACCGCCGCGCGACCTCTATACCCTGTTTCCCCGCCTCCGTGGACTGCCGCAAGGGGATCTGCGGCGTACCGCTGGGAGCACGCGCGGCTGGGCGGTGGGAACTGCGGAGCGCTTCTGGGTCGGCAACCTCCAGACCAACGAGTACGCACGTCGCCCCGCTACGTTACGGCACGTCTCGCGGGAAGGCTATTGGTGGGTCGAGGATGGTCGTTCTTACGATCAGGCGGCGCTTGAACAGGCGGCGGCACGGTTCGACGTGACCGCAACGCGTAACCGGCAGGTGTTCGGCTCGGAGTGGCGGCCGGGAGTAGATGACGATGTGCGGGTTGTCGTGCTAGTCGCGAGTACACCCGGCGCAGGTGGCTATTATTCCAGCGCCGACGAGTACCCGCGCGCGATCAATCAATACAGCAACCAGCATGAGATGATTTATATCGACGCAACGCCCGGCGATGTCCGCTTTGATGCCACGATGGCGCATGAGTTTCAGCATATGATCCACTGGAACGAGCACGCGAGCCAGGCCGTCTGGCTGAATGAGGGCATGGCCGAGTATGCCGAGGAGGTGAACGGCTACGGCACGGGACTCGAAGCCGCGTTCGCCGCCAGGCCGGATACCCAGCTTAACACATGGTCGGATCAGCCCAGTGCGTCAATCGAACACTATGGCCAGTCATACCGCCTGATGTCGTACCTATCCAGTCGATTCGGCCCTCGGATCATGGCCGACGTCATCCGAGCCGAGGGGACGGGGCTGGATGCAGTGGCACGGGCTCTGGAAGGGCGAGCAGGCGCGCCTTCATTTTCACGCGTGTATGCGGACTGGCTCGCAGCGAACGTGTTGGCCCAGCAGGGTGACGGGCCACTATTATACAAGCGCAGGATGACGCCCGTGGCAACTACGCCCGCACCCGCCATCTACAGCACGACCACGACCGTTCGCCAGTGGGGCGCAGACTACTACGCGCGCACCGGAAACGAAGCGTACGCTTTGCGGTTCCACGGCTCGCCGCGGGTACCATTGGTTGGCAATATGCCGAACAGTGGACAGTTCCAGTGGTACAGCAATCGGGGGGATCTGATCGACTCTACCCTCACCCGCGATCTCGACCTTCGGTCGGTCCCCGCCGCCACGCTTGAACTGGACCTCTGGTACGACATCGAGGCGGACTACGATTACGCGTACATCGAAATATCGGACAACGGAGGCGATACCTGGCAAGCGCTGAAGGGCGACCGAACAACGGACAGCAATCCGAACGGCAACAACCTGGGCAATGGCCTGACCGGTGCAAGCGATGGCTGGGTGACGGAGCGGTTCGACCTCGCCACGTATGCGGGGAAACGGGTCTTACTTCGAGTCGAGTACGTGACGGACGATGGTTATAACGCACAGGGCATCGCTGTCGATGGTGTGCGCGTCCCGGAAGTTGGTTTCGCAGACGATTCCGAGACCGCGAACGGTTGGCGCGCCGAAGGCTGGCTGCGCACCAACAACTTTGTGCCCGGACGGTATCGTCTGCTCGTGCTGGACCCGGACCACAGCGGCTCCTACGTTGAAATACCTGTTGGGGCGGATGGTAAGGCGTACGCGACACTTGACCAGGGCACTGGCCAGGCGCCGGTGGTGATCGTCAGTGGTGCAGCCGCTACGACGACGCAGGAGTCGGAGTACACGCTGGAGATTGAGCCCCCAGGCGCTGGCCGCCTCGGCCTGCTCGGGGGCCGAGTGAACGCCGGCCAGTGAGGCTCATCTTTCCGAGCTACAGCAACACCGGGCGTTGAACTCAGGGTACGGG
>JACDAU010000512.1 GCA_013695265.1 Chloroflexia bacterium | reverse complement strand
GCTCGGGCGCATGGCCAATGGGGCCACGCCAACCATAGAAACAGTGGAGCACACCAGCATGAACTTTCCCCACATCAACCGGCGCGCCATCCTCCAGCTCGGCGCGATCGGCGGTGTTGTCGCTGGTCCCGCTGCACCGCTCCTGCTACCACGGGGCGGTATCGCCGCAAACCGCCCTTCTCAGCGGGTGGCAGCGCAGCGGGACGAATTCCCGTTGGTCGAGCTACCAGAGGGGTTCGAGATCGAGCGAGTGGCCGACGGCCTCACCTACCCAACATCGGTCGTTTGGGACAACGAGGATCGGCTGCACGTGGTGGAGGCAGGCGGCCAGTTTCTCGAGGAGCCGCCGCCGGCTCGCATCCTGCGCATCGAAAACGGTCAGGTGACCGAGGTTGTCGACCTCACCGCCAAGGGGATTGGGGACTCGGTAGTCGGGACCACCTGGCACAACGGGACGTTCTACATTACGCACCGCGACGCCCAGGATCGGACGGGAGCTGTCTCCCGGGTGACCCCCGATGGCGAGGTCACTCAGGTGTTCAGCGGCGTCATCGACGCCCAGTCTGAGCACAGCCTCGACGAGATCCGGCTTGGCCCGGACGGACGGATGTATGTCGCTTCGGGCGGCGCGGCCAACTCGGCGGTCGTCGGCGTCGACAACGCCCCCTTCGTCGAGCGGAGCCCCAACCTCCGCGCCACGGTCTGCCGGGACATTGTGCTTACGGGCCAGAACTTTGAGACGCCCGACTTCCGGACTGAGGACCCGGACGACACGGTGCTAACCGGCGCCTTCGTGCCCTTCGGAACCGAGACAACGCCCGGCCAGGTGATCGAGGCCACCGATCCGTGCGGAAGCTCAATCCTCGCCTTCGACCCGGACGACCCTGAGGGAACGCTGGAAATGTACGCCTGGGGGTTCCGCCACGTCATCGGATTCGCCTGGAACAAGGACGGGGAGTTGTTCGCGTCGGCAAACAGCTACGACGTGCGCGGCTCACGGCCGGTCAAGGATGAGGCGGAGGCCACGTACCGGATCGAGGAGGGTGCCTGGTATGGCTGGCCCGACTTCTCGGCGGCACTGGAGCCCTTGACTGACCCCAAATTCGACGTGCCCGATGCCCTGCAGGCGCCGGTGTACGTCGGCGGCGAGCTGCAGGACAAGGGGCTCGGCTTCTTGATCGACCACGAGGCGAGCGGGCTCGAGCCGCCGGACCCGTCGCTCGTCCTCGGTCTGCATGAGTACCAGTCGTCTCCGACCAAGCTCGACATAGCACCCGAATCGTGGGGCGAGTTGGCGGGGCAGCTCTTCGTGGCGGAGTGGGGCGACCTTTCCCCGGAAACCAACCCTTTTCAGGATGAGCGCCCGGGCTACCGGGTGGTACGCATCGATCCAGGAACCGGGCAGGTGGAACCGTTCGTCTTCAACGCTCAACCCGGCCCCGCCTCTGAGCAAGATGCATTGGGCGAGGGGATTGAGCGGCCATTCGACGTAAAGTTTGGACCCGATGGGGCGATGTACATCGTTGACTACGGTGTAGCACGGGTCAATCAGGCTCGCATCGAGCAAGGACAGGTGCCCTACGAATTCCCGCCCCGGACGGGAGCCGTTTGGCGGATCACGCCCTCGGACAGCGGGAACGGTTTAAGCGATGACGACGAAGGCACCCCGGCCGCGAGCGTCAGCAAGACGACCGTCACCGTCGAGATCGTCGACTTTGCGTTTGAGCCAGCCGAGCTGGAGGTCGCTGGGGGAGCCACGGTCACCTAGACGAACGTCGGTGGGCAGCGGCACACGGCCACGGCAGAGGACGGCAGCTTCGATACGGGCGCCCTGACCACTGACAAAAGCGCGACGCACACCTTCACGGATCCAGGCACCTATCCTCATGTCTGCACGCTCCATGAGAGCACGATGCTGGCGGTTTTGGTCGTCACGTAGCGACCCGATCCGATGTGACGCTGTCGAAGATGCACCGAAGGTCATGGGGTGGGATCGCATCAAAGAAGCTGAAAACTGGCGGTTCTTGTACGAGGGGTAAGGGATCTGGTATGGCCACCTTTGAGGAGCGCGTTTCTCCCCAGACGACACGTCGCCGTCTGGTCTGCGGCGCTGGAATCACGATGGCGAGCTTAGGTGTTCTGCCATTGCTGCAAGCTTGTGGAGACGGTAAAGCGCGCGTATCAGATGATGGTAACCGGGTGATCGAGATGAACGATCAGATGCAGTTTGCACCCGCCCACCTCACGATCCGCGTCGGACAGACCGTGACCTGGCGGAATGCGGGGGCCATGGTACACACCTCGACCTGCGACCCAGCATCGGCACAACGGCGAGAGCATGCAGTGTTTCCAGACGAAGCAAAGCCGTGGGACTCTGGTCTCATTCGCAAGGGTGAATCCTGGAGCCGAAGCTTCGATATCCCGGGAGAGTACACCTATTTCTGCATCCCGCATGAGGCCGGGGGCATGATTGGATCGCTCTCTGTTGAGGAATGATCGAATGCGAGGACCCACGTTTCATGTGCAAATGCTGCCCGTGGGGTCACGATACAGGTGACCGCTCTCGATTGGGGTGGGTGACGCCACGCACCTCATCGGTCCGTCACTCGCTGCCGCCGTCCGCGTCATCGGCGATCCTCCGGTGACCTGACCATCGCCGTCGAGATCGTTGACTTGGCGATCGGGACCGATGTGATGCTCTCGCAGGAGCACTAAGTATCACCGGATGGTATCGGGTTCAGGCGGTGAAGTACTGCAAGTAGGGCGGGACGATGCAGACGGCCTTACGGCCCTCTAAGCGACCTCTTTTCTTCGGCGGTCTATAATCCGCTGTTAACGATCCGTTTGCATTGGAGGTGCGGAATGGCCATCGAGGAGTATCTAGAGTCCGAGGTTGCGGTCGCGGTCGCAGCTACCGCAATCGCCCTCACACCACGAGCCCGTCGCCTGCTGCGACGCGGCGTCGTCTATGGGTTGGCGGGTGCGCTGATGGCAGGCGACGCGATTGCCTCCTTCGGTCGAGCCACTGCGCGCGGTGCTCAGGACGCAACCACTTCTGTGGCGCCCGCGCCGACGGACGCCTCGAACACGCCCACGCCGGCGCGCACCCAGGAGCAAGGGGGTGAGGCGTGATTCCCGGTGTCGAAGACGAGCGTCGAGACCGTCCGGCGACGGAGCGGGCCGAAGAACTTGCGGACCGCATGGGGCGGCGCCTCGGTCACGCGACGATCCTCGTTGGTTTGCGCATCCGTAAAATGGCTGCGTTGGCGCGTGAGGAGGCCGAGGACATGTGGGCGGAAGCCCAAAGCCTCGGTCGCCGGGACAAGCCATAGGCCGGACGGGATGTGTGGACTCCGACTTTCCGGCCGCCTTACGGTGTCACCAACCCGATTCAAGGGTGTGACAAATATAGATTCTGCACTGGAGAAAAGAGTTGAGGGACCCGATGGGCGCGCTTGTCGCTGAGGAACTCCGTCTCGTCCATGCCGTGCCGGGTCGGGTGCGGCTGCACCTGCCGGGACGGTCCGGCCACGGGCTCCGCCACGCCGAAGTGCACCTCCGCCAGGTGCCGGGCGTCCAGAGCGTGCAGGGGAACTCGCTCACCGGCAACGTCTTGGTCCACTTTGACCCGATAGCGACTGACGAGCACGCCATCCTTGGTGCGGCCCGCGCGTCAGAGGTGGTAACGGAGCCGGGCGAGGATGATCGGGCACCGGCCCTGCCGCCGGCGCTCCAGGAACGATACGAGGAGACGACGCGCGCGCGGATCGCGGTCCGGGGCTTGGACCGCGATCCGGTGCTGGCACGCCGGATCGTGGAGCGCCTCGAGCACCGTCCCGGTGTGCAACGGGTGACCGCAAGCCCGCTCACTGGCCGGGTGCTGGTGGAATTCGCGGAGCCTGAGACCACCCTCGACGATCTCCTCGGCGACGTGGCGGACCTTGAGCTCCCGGCGCTGCCGGGAGAAAACCGACCAACCCACCCACTCGATTCGGAACCACTGGTGCGGAACGCGACCCGCGCCGTCGCCGCCGCACTTGGACTTGGCTTTCTCGCCGTCCGACGCTTGGTCGGCGCCGAGGGCCCACCGGTCCGGGCCGCCGGGCCGGTGGTCGTCGCTGGCACAATCGGACTTCTGCAAGGCTTTCCCGCGGCGCTGAACGGACTGCGCCGGATGTTCGGACCGGACGTGGTTGACGCCGGACTCGGGGCGGCCGGCGTGGTGAGCCTCACCCTCGCCGGTAGCCCGATGGGTCTGGCACTCGGCGGCTTGCAGGCCGCTCGACTATTCACGGAAGTTCGCGCAAGGAGAGCAGCGTGGCGCCGCCATGAGAGTTTGTGGGAGCGCCACTCCTCGGCGCAACCGGGCGCGGTCATCCACCTCGAGGCGGGTGAGCGGACGCCACTCACGGCCAAAGTCCGGGAAGGGATCGGCGTCGCCGTCGGTCGCGATGGTCTGCCCATGGCGGTCACTCGGGGGAGTATGATCCCTGCCGGTGCGCCACTCTATGGTGGCCCGTTCGTGCTGGAACTAGGGAGCGGTGACCCGTTTACCTCGCAGGCCCGTCCCAGTTCGATAGCCCCCTCCGTCCACGACCGTTACCTGAGAGCCACGGAGCCCCTCTCGCTCGCCTACGCGATGGCAACGGCCCTCCTCGCCCGCTCACCCGCGCGGGCCTTCGCCGCATTGCTCCTCGTCAACCCCCTCCCGGCCGTGGTTGGGGCGGGGGCGGCGAACGCGGGCGCGTCCGCGCGGGTACTGCGGTCGGGGGTGACGGTCGTCGGCACGCGGCCGGATCGGCCGGTCCGTCTTCCCGGCATCCTCCTCATCGACGGTCCGCGGGTGCTGACCGATGGATTCGAGTTGGCAGGCGTCGTGCCACTCGCCGAGGGGATCGAGATCGACGAGATCCGCGCGCGGGCGGTAGCGGTTGCCGCAGCGTCTGGCTCGCCGTGGCATGGCGTCTTCCCTGCCACCAGCAGCGTGCCGGCAACCGATGGGGCGTTCGATGGGAGGACGGCCACAGCCGTCGTGGAAGGCATGGGCCACACGCTCGGCCCGATCGGGGACTTGGACCAACTGCCGGCGGCGGTGCGCCTCCAGCATCGTGGGGACTATCTGCTGCTACTCCACCGTGAGGGCGAGCCGCGCCCGCTCGGCCTCATCGCCTTGCGGCCGCGACTTGCCCCGGGAGCCGCGGAGCTCGGCCGGATATGTCGGCGCCACCGGGTAGAGATCGGTCTGCTCACCGGCGGTGATCCCGTCGCTGCACGTGGAGTGGCGCAGCGGGCGGAGGTGCCGCTCCTCGACCACGACGATCTTGTAAAGACCGTTCGCGCCTGCCAAGCGAGGGGGACGGTCGTCGCGGTTGTCTCCGACACCGCCGGGGCCGCGGCGGCCTTCGCCGCCTGCGACTTGGCGATCGGTCTCACGCCTGGCGGCGGCCACCTGCCCGCCCGCGCCGACCTACTGGCTCCTGACCTCGGTGCGGTCGCCGCCGTCGTGGAGGCAGGTGCTTACCGGGAAGCGGCGGTCCGCGACGCTGTCGCCCTCTCGGCGGTCGCTAACGCAGTCGGCGCAGTCTGGGGCTTTCGCGGTCGGCCGGGTGTCGAGCGTACCGGCTACGCAGTGTACCTTGCCACATTCGGGGGCCTCGCGGCGGGATGGGCACGGCTGCGCGGTGGAGAGCGACCGGTCTCGGCGGCATCCGGGATAGCGGATCCGCACCCGGAGCGCTGGAGCCGGCACAGCGCCGCCGCCGTGCTGCAAGCCTTTGATAGCACCGAGACAGGTCTTACAAGCGAGCAAGCGGCGGAGCGGCGGCAAGTCGTCGCTCCGGTGCCACGCCGCAACCGGTTGTTGACGGCGGTCATCGACCAACTCCGATCGCCGCTTACCGGCATCCTAGCCGCAGGCGCAGGCCTCTCGCTCATCCTGGGTGCCCCCGCGGACGTCGTCATGATCGGAGCGATGGTCGTCGCGAACGCCGCCGCCGGGGCGTGGCAGGAGTCACGGGCCAACCAGGCTGCCGA
>JACDAU010000510.1 GCA_013695265.1 Chloroflexia bacterium | reverse complement strand
TTGCCGAACACCATCGGCGCGCCTTGTGTCGGTGCGGCCCAGCGAACACCATTCAGGATAACGCGTTGTATCTCCGGATTGTGATACGTGGGCAGCGTCTCGTGGCCGGGTCGGAAATAGAAGACCTTCCCCTTGCCGCGGCGGTAGCATGCGCCAGAACGGAATATCTCGCCGCCGGTAAACCAGCTTACGAACACGAGGGTGTCCGGCTCCGGGATATCGAACGGCTCACCGTACATCTCCTCGCGCTCCAGGTGAATGTATTCCCCGATGCCCTCCGTGATCGGATGGCCGGGTGCGACCACCCACAGGCGCTCGCTATCGTTCTCCTCGCGCCACTTGAGGTTGCATGTGGTGCCCATCAGCTTCTGGAAGATCTTGGAGAAGTGGCCGGAGTGGAGCACGACCAGCCCCATGCCTTCGAGCACCCGCTGATGCACCCGATCCACGATCTCGTCCGAAACCTCTTTGTGGAACATGTGTCCCCACCATGTGAGAACATCGGTTTCCGCAAGCACCGCCTCAGTCAGGCCGTGCTCGGGCTCATCAAGTGTCGCCGTGCGGGCCTGCAAACCGGCACTCGATAGCGCCTGCGCGATGGTGCTGTGCATGCCGTCAGGGTAAATAGCCTTGACGGCTTCGTGGCTCTTCTCGTGGCGAAACTCATTCCAGACAGTGACTCTTGGATTGTCCATGGGGATTGTTCGCTCCTTGTTCTTCGGTTGTGTGCGCTGTGTTAACTCGGCCTCATTTTCCATCGCGCTTGAGCCTGCGGGCATCCGCCTTACCCTGGCACGGCGGTCCACTGGCGGCTGTTGGCGCTCTGCTCCACCGCGTCGAGCACGGCCTGGCAACGATAGCCGTCCAGGAAGGTCGGTGCGGGGCTCTCGTTCTTCCTCACGCCGTCGAGCAAGTCCTTGATGGTATGCACAAAGGAGTGCTCATACCCGATGATATGTCCGGCGGGCCACCATGCCCCGGTAAAGGGGTGGACCGGTTCCGTAACGCTGATCGTACGGAAGCCCTGTACGTCCTCGGGGTCGCTCGTGAAGTAGACTTGCAACTCGTTGAGCCGCTCCAGATTGAAGACCAGGCTCCCCTCTGAGCCGTTGATCTCAAACGAGTTGTAGTTGCGGCGTCCGGCCGCCAGGCGTGTCGCCTCAAACGTGCCGGTTGCGCCGGACTCGAAGCGGGCGAGGATCGTCGTGGAGTCGTCCACGGTGACCTCCCCCATCCGCGTGCCTCCCGCCGCGGTCAGGCCGCTGCCGCCGGTGCTCGCCTCCTCGGTCGGGCGCTCCTTGATAAACGTGTTGAGCGTACCGATAACCTCCGTAATCGGACCGACGAGGAACTGCGCCAGATCCACGATGTGCGCCCCTATGTCACCGAGCGCGCCGGAGCCTGCGAGATCCTTTTGCAAGCGCCAGACAAGCGGAAACTGCGGATCGAGGATCCAGTCCTGGAGATACACCGCCCGCCAGTGGCGGACCTCTCCGATTCGCCCCTCCGCGATGAGCTGCTTCGCGAGCTGCACAGCGGGCACACGGCGGTAGTTGAAAGTCACCATGTTCACTGTGCCAGCCTGCTCTGCGGCCTCGACCATCTCCTTCGCCTGCGCCAGCGAGTTGGCGAGCGGCTTTTCGCACAGGACGTGCTTTCCCGCCCGAAGCGCTGCAATGGCAATATCGTGATGCGAGTTGCCTGGGGTGCACACATCGATCAGTTGGATATCATCGCGGGCGAGGAGTCGCTCGTAGCTCGTCTCATATCCTTCCCAGCCGAGCGACGCCGCCGCTTCCTTGACGCCGGCCTCGTCGCGGCCCGCGACCGCGCGCAATCGGGGAACCGGGTCAACATCGAAAAAGTGCCCGACCTGCCGCCATGCGTTGGAATGGGCGCGACCCATGAACTTGTAGCCGACAAGTCCAATTCCTATCTCGCTCACGTTCTTCCTCCTGACTCCTTATAACGGAGATTGCGCACGCTTTCTAGCACGACTCTGACCACCTTGGATTGGCGGCTGTTCGGGGTGCGGGCCCCCCACAGGCAGCGGCGCAAACACCGGTCCGGCTCTGGCAGATCTCCGTTGTATAATGTCAGCCGACAAACCCTGACAGAGCGAACACGCCGTACTCACTGGTGACAGCAACGAAACGGAGGAAGCGGGCCAATGGCAGGAGCGATGAACGTGCTCTTTATCACTACAGATCAACAGCGCTTCGACGCGCTCGGCTTCATGGGGCATCCCGACGTTCAGACGCCACATCTGGATCGCCTGGCGGCGCGCAGCACGGTGTTCGAGCGTGTCTACGTGACGAACCCCGTGTGCATGCCGAGCCGGGCGAGTCTTTTGCTCGGCCAGTTCCCGGATGCACACGGGGTTCGTCGTAACGGCATCGAAGTACCCGATAAGCCGTGGGGCCTCGCTAAAACCCTCCGAGCGCATGGTTATCGCACCGGCATGTTTGGCAAGACACACTTCTGCCCCCTGCGCCGAGACTATCGAAGTGACAGCATCTTTCACGATTGGCGGTCCGGCGAGGAGTACTACGGGTTCGAGGAGCGCTCGATCACCCACGACCTCAAGGACTTCATTTCTGACGTGTCCACTGCGTACCATGGAGCCACGCCCAAACCAGAGCAGATGTTCGCGCAGGACGACTACATTGACTGGATCAGAAGCGCGCACCTCGATCTGTACACCCTTGCAGTGCGGGAGGGGCTGCCAGGTGGCGCGCAGGAAGCCGCGAGGGAGTTGTGGACCTCAGATCTGCCGGTGGAATTGCACCAAAGTACCTGGATCACCGACCAGACGATGGCATTCATCGAGCGGCAACGAGCGACCCCATTCTTTGCCTGGTGCTCCTTCGTGGATCCCCACCATCCCTTCAACGCCCCGCGCGCGTATCGGGGACTATACGATCCCGCTGGCCTGACTGGCCCAATATGGCAAGAGGGAGAGCTGGAGCAGCGGTCCCGCTATCATCGAGATCGTCACACCAGCGAATCCGCGCCGTGGACCCTGCATTGGCGGGAGTATCGCGCCCAGTACTACGGAATGATCAGCCTGATTGATGCGCAGGTGGCCCGACTTGTTCGGCATCTCGAGGATCTGGGAGTCGCCGAGCACACAGCCATTGTCTTCACTTCCGACCACGGCGAGATGCTGGGCGACCACGGACTCGCCAGAAAAGGGCTATTCCATTATGAGCCGCTGATCCGCGTCCCGCTGCTGGTCTGCATGCCCTCCGGGCCATCGACAGGTCAGCGGCATCGCGGCATCGTCCAGAGCGTGGACATCACAGCGACGATTCTCGACTTTGCGGATGTGCCCCTGCCCGAGCAGCATCAAGGACGTTCGCTGCTGCCGTGGTGTCGGGACGGACACGACGACGCGCCGCGTGAGCACGCGTTGGTTAGCAACGGAGGGGAAGGTCCCAACTACAATCCTTGGCCGGAGCTCCGGACGCTCGTCACAGATCGGTGGAAGCTACAGTATTACGTCAATGAGGGCCGGGTCGAGCTGGATGATCTGGCGACCGACCCGGACGAACTGCACCCCCTGGACCCGGAGCAACATCAGCCTCTGGTGCATGATCTGATGGGTCGGCTTGTAGACGCAAGCAGTGCAGCGAGTACCTGGGGATCCCACATCGGGCGATGGTAGGGCGGGGGGACTCATATTAACTCAGGCCGACTGGTAGGACACCAGTCATTCCGAGCTTGCGAGGAATCCGTGGTCAGGGTTACGGATCACGCACGGAATTCTGAATGCATGTATCTGGGTTCAACCGGATTGCGTATCAGGCGTTATCGGGAGCCCCAACTGCGATACGGTGAAT
>JACDAU010000482.1 GCA_013695265.1 Chloroflexia bacterium | reverse complement strand
CTCGAGGGTATGTTCGAGGGTACGATAGCGCGCGTATTCCGGCCCAAAGTGCAACCCGCGGAAATCGCGAAGCGCCTGGAGCGCTCCATGGAGGCCAATCAGACCGTTGGCGTGGGTAAGGTCTTCGCGCCCAACACATATGAAGTCGGCCTGAACCCTCGTGAGCACGAGGCGTTCGAGCGGTATCGAGCGTCGCTCGAACGAGAGATGTCCTCGTACTTGCAGGATCGTGCGCGGGAGATGAAGCTCACCCTCATCACCCGCCCCCAGGTGAAACTCGTGCCACAGGATAACGTCCGGGTTGGCGCTGTCCACGTTCGTTCCTGGCTGGAGGATCTTGATTCGATCGAGAATGCGGAGCAGGCGGAGTTTACACAGCCGATAGAGATTCAGCGCACCCGCCGCCCGCAGCAGGTACAGACGGCGACCCTCACGGTTGTCGCGGGGAGCCAGAATGGGCAGCGATATAATCTGCCTGCGGGGAGGGCCCGGATGGGCCGTGGCCTGGAGAACGAGATCGTGCTCGAGGACGCACGGGTATCGCGCAATCACGCGGAGATTTATCCGCGGGGCAATGAGTGGTATCTGCGAGACCTCGGGAGCACGAACGGCACGTATGTCAATGGGTACGGTATCAGGGAACGTGCGCTCGAGAGCGGCGACCGGGTGTCGCTCGGTGGGGCGGAACTCGTGTTCCACAGCCGCAGGTAGGCCCGGTGTCATTCGATCTTTTCGTCTTCGCGCTTAACGTCGCGTTCGTTGGTCTGCTGTATCTCTTCCTCTTTGAGGTAATGCGTGTGGTCTTGCGCGAACTGCGGCAGGCGGCAACGCAGGCGCCGGTCGAGTCACCGCACGGCAGGCTAGTTATGGTGGAAGCAGGAAGCACTGGCATTCGGCCCGGCACGACGGTACCCCTGGAGCCCACCACGGCCCTCGGGCGAAAACTCACCAATGGCGTCGTGCTCGATGATTCGACGGTGTCCGGGGAGCACGCTGTGCTGTATCTGCGCGACGGACAGTGGTACGTCCGCGACGCAGGCAGTACGAACGGCACGCTGGTAAATGGGCAGGACGTTGTTGCGCCTGCCGCAATGCAAGTCGGGGACGTGCTGACGCTTGGTGGTGTCCAGCTGCGCCTCACACGCTGAGACCAGGAGCGATGCAGGAACCCAAAGACTGGAAGTTTCCCACAAACAGCCGCAGCCGCCATCCCGCTGCCGAGAACTCGCGTCAGCGGGCGCAGGATGAGCGCGTGCAAGCGGAAATCGAGGAATGGCGCTCCGCGACTCGGACGCGGCCTGCCGTTCCACCACGCCGGCGTCGCCGACGACCGTGGCTCCGGGCGCTGATCGTCACTGCATTATTCTTCGTCACGGTTGTGACTGCGAGCGCGGCGCTCCTCGACAGTGTCTACAACGGGCGCATGCATCCCGCGATTGTTGTTGGCGATGTGCCCGTCGGTTCGATGACTCCGGAGGAGGCAACCGTAGCGGTTGACGCACGACTGGAACGGTTCCGCGATGAACCGGCTACTCTCACGCTCGGCAAGCGAACGTGGCAGCCCTCGACGACTGACCTCGGTGTCGCGGTAGACGTTGAAGGGACAGTCCGGCGCGCCCAGGAAGCGGGGCGCGACCGGCTGCCGTTGATCGCGGTAGTGAACACGTTGTTGGGCAAGCAGGAGCCGATCACCGTGCCCTATGTAATGACGATCGACTCCGAGCCGTTCCGTGGGTACCTGCAGGAGATCGGCGACCAGGTCAACCAGGACCCAATCGTCCCGCGAGTCGTGGTCGAGGGAGGCGATGTGACCGTTCAGGGTGGGGGGCAGGGCATCACCTTTCTGCCCGAAGAGACCGCGAGCCGCTTGCGACAATCGCTTTTGGCACTTTCCACGGAGCCGGTGGATGTGCAGGTATTTACCTCGGCGGGCCGGGTGGATTCGGCGAATGCCCGGTCGGTTCAGGACCAGGCGAGCAAGGTCGTTTCGGGCCCGGTGGTGCTGGAGCTTGAGGGTGTGCGACGGGAGATCCCGGCACAGCAGTTGGGAGAGTGGCTGCGGAGCGAACCACGGACCGTGGGGGGGCGAACCGAACTCGCAGTGCGGCTAGATCGGGTGGAGATCGAAACCTACCTCAGGGAGCTAGCAAAGGACATTGATCGTCCTGGCCGCAACGCTCGTCTGCAGTGGACGGAAGGGCAGGTACAGGTGCTTCAGCAGAGTGCACCGGGCCGTGAGCTCGACCGTGACGCGGCGGTCGCCGCGATTCAAAATGCCGCGCTGAGCGACGCCCGTGTCATCCCCGCTCCGGTTCGGGATGTCGCACCGGGCGTGGTAGAGACGAATATCCAGTCACTTGGTATACAAGAGCAGGTCGGCGCGGGAGAGTCGAACTTTGCGGGATCGCCGGTTGAGCGGATTGAGAACATTCGCAAGGCGTCGGACGCAGTGACGGGCTTTGTCGTGCCGGCGGGCGAGGAGTTCTCTTTCGCGGGGGCGGTCGGCGATGTCAGCGAGGAAGCCGGCTATCGGCCCGAGCTTATCGGGGATAATCAGCGCGGCCTTCAGGGACCTTGGGCGGGTATCAGTCAGGTGAGTACCACCGTGTTCCGCGCTGCTCTCGGCTCCGGCCTGGCGACCGTGCAGCGAGTCGCCGCTCCGGTGCGCGTGCCGTACTATGAGGAAGGCGGCGCGCAGCCTGGGACGGATGCAGTGGTGACGCTCCCAGGCGAGAACCTGCGGTTCCAGAACAACACGACTGCTGCATTACTGGTGCAGATCATCGTCGGTGAGGATGAGATGCGCGTTGAACTCTATGGCACGAAACCCGATTGGGAGGTCAAACTTGCCGAGCCACGGGTCGAGAACACTGTCGAGCCGGTGGGCACCGAGTACTGGGGCGACCCCGAGACCGAGAGCGGACAGACCCGGCTCTATGCCCGCGCAAGGGCGGGTGCGGAAATTGTGATAAACCGGCAGGTTCGGCGACCCGGGCAGGTGCCGCTCGAGGAAAACTACTACTCTGCCTACGAGCCGCTGCCAAGTATCTTTGTCCGTGGCACACGCTGACATAAGCATTGTGCTGCGTCACAGAAACTCGCCGATTACCGCAGGACCTCCTATGCGCTGTTCACCGTTCTCCCCGCTCCAACTGGCTGATCGGCCCTTCTGCCGTAGCTCGTCAGCCGCACTTATTTCTGAAACCGGACAATTCGGCGGGTAGACAGGTCATCAGGTCTGGGGTATAGTGAAACCCAACGGCAGCTACCCCACCGCCCGCGCGTTCCCGCCAGGGCGACAGCCGAGATTGGAGGCTGACCGTATGCCCCTCAGTGATTCGCCCGACACGATCAGTATTGCCGCCGCAAAACTCGATAGGCGGCCCACGGTCCACTGCGGGCCCCTGCCCGGCACACATTATGCCGCCATGCGACTCCCACGCCTCGTCGCGAGCACAAACGCAGGTACCCCGCGCGGGTTCGCCCCGCCCCATCCTGATAGGAGACTGAAGTGACCACACCAGCAGCGAGCATCGGCGAGCTTCGCGCCACCGGCTACACCGTCCAGCCCGTCAAGGAGGAAATGCGCCAGAACTTGATCCGCATGATCCGCCGCGGCGAGGAGCTGTTTCCCGGCGTCGTTGGCTACGAGGACACCGTCATCCCGCAGATCGAGAACGCGATCCTCTCCGGACAGGACATCATTTTCCTTGGTGAGCGCGGTCAGGCGAAGACGCGCATCGCCCGGTCGTTGGTCAACCTGCTCGACGAGTCCGTGCCCGTTATCGAGGGCTGCGAGATTAACGACGACCCCTTAAACCCGATCTGTGCCGTCTGCCGTCAGAAAGTCGAGCAGCACGGCGACGCCACTCCGGTCGAGTGGCTCAATCGCGACCGCCGCTACGGCGAGAAGCTCGCCACGCCTGACATCACGATCGCTGATCTCATCGGTGAGGTGGACCCCATCCGCGTTGCCGAGGGACGCTATTTGTCCGACGAGTTGACGATCCACTACGGGATGGTCCCTCGCACAAACCGCGGTATCTTCGCGCTCAACGAGCTCCCCGATCTCGCGGAGCGGATTCAAGTCGGCATGCTCAACATCATGGAAGAGCGAGATGTCCAGATTCGCGGCTACAAGGTGCGCTTGCCCCTCGATGTATTCATCGTCGCCTCCGCCAACCCTGAAGACTACACCAACCGTGGCCGCATTGTCACGCCGCTCAAGGACCGCTTTGGCTCCGAGATTCGCACCCACTACCCGCGTGAGCTGGAGTACGAGATCCGCATAATGGAGCAGGAAGGCGACTTGTACGAACTGCCAGGGATGAACGTGCTAGTGCCGCAGTTCATCAAGGAGATCGTCGCGGATGTCACGCACCTGGCCCGGCGTTCCCCAGATATCAACCAGCGCTCCGGCGTGAGTGTCCGCGTTTCCGTAAGCAATTACGAAAACGTACTCTCGAATGCGCTCAAGCGCGCGGTGCGCCTCGACGAGACGTCCGTATCCCCTCGTATTAGCGACCTCGACGCGATCATCGCGTCCACCGCAGGCAAGATCGAGCTCGAGTCGGCGGGCGACATCAGCGAGGAGCGTGTTGTGCGTAAGCTTCTGCAGAAGTCGGTCTTAACGACGTTCAACCGCTATTTCCAGATCTCCGACTTCTCGAACGCGATCGGTCGCTTCAGCACCGGCGCGATGATCGAGGTGTCCGACCTGATGCCGTCCCAGGACTACGCGCAGCAGGCGCTCGAGTGGCCCGAAATGCGCTCCGGTGTGCAGCGGCTCGGCGTTGGGGAGCATCCAGCCGCCGTCGCCTCCGCAGTGGAGTTCATTCTAGAGGGCCTGCACCTCAGCCGCAAGCTCAACAAGGACCGCAGCGAGGGACGCGCGCTGTACAGGAGATAACATGCACGAGTTCGCTGGTCGCCACCGCTATACCCGCTGGGACGACACCCAGCAAGTCGAAGACCTCTCTGCGGAGGATCTGCTCGACGCGCTCTCCGACGATCTCATCGCAGACGGCGACCTCCTCTCCGCGCTTCGGCGAATGTACCGATGGGGCGACGAAGGCAAGCTCGACGGGCAGATCCCCGGCCTTCAGCAACTTCTGGAGCGCCTCCGACAGCAGCGGCAACAGGAGCTGGATCAGCACGACCTCGGCGGAGTCCTCGATGAGATACGCGAGAAGCTCCAGGACATAGTCGAAACGGAGCGGCTGGGTATACAGAACCGTCTTGACCAGGCGCGGGGTGAGTCGGGCGACGACGCACAGCAGTCCTCCCCCGAGGCCGCGCAGGATCCACCACCAGAAACGTCAGCTGAGCTAGGTTTGCAGGGCGCGCAGAGTCTTGAGTCCCCCTCTCCGGCGCTGCGCAAGCTGCTGGAGCAGGTGGCGGCCCGGAATCAGCGCTTCCTCCAAGACCTCCCGCCCGATCCGGCAGGGCAGCTCCGCGAGCTCTCAGGGTACGAGTTCATGAACCCCGAGGCTGCCGCGAAGTTTGCGGCGCTTCAAGAGATGTTGCGCCAGCAGGCAATGCAGCAGCAGTTTCAAGGACTCAAGGACTCGATCGAGGGCATGACGCCGCAGGACCTGCAACCCGTCAAGGAGATGGTGCGCGATCTCAATGCGATGCTGCGCGAGCGTGCGCAGGGCATTGAGCCCAATTTCCAGGCGTTCAAGGAGAAGCACGGCCGCTTTTTCCCGCCCGATATCAACTCCCTCGACGAGCTCATGGAGCACCTGCAGAAGCAGCGCGCCCAGATGCAGAGTTTGCTCGACAGCATGTCCCCGGAGCAGCGCGGGCAGCTCCAGCAGATGATGGACCAGTTGATGGTCGATGATGAGCTGCGCGGTGAGTTGGGCCAGATGGCCGGGATGCTTGACCAGCTCATGCCCGGCGATCAGTTCGGCAGCGGGTACAACTTCTCCGGTTCACAGCCACTCGGCCTCCAGGAAGCGATGCAGCTCATGGAGCGGATGCAGGGGCTCGACAACCTCGAGGACCAGATGGAGGGCGCGCAGTACGGCCGCGGCCTTGATGGTGTCGACGCCGATCACGTCCGCCAGTTCCTCGGACCGGAGGCTGCGCAACAACTGGAGCAGCTCCAGAACCTCACGAAGATCCTGGAGGAGGCGGGGCTCATTCAGCGCAACGGCGACCGGTGGGAACTCACCCCCCGTGCGATCCGGCGCATCGGCCAGCAAGCGCTCCGCGATATATTCGGAAAGCTCTCCCGCGACCGCTTTGGCGGGCACAAGGTGGACCGCTATGGCGTCGGCGGAGACCGCACGGACGACAGTAAGCCGTATGCGTTTGGCGATCCGTTCCTGCTTGACATGAAGCAGACAATGATGAACGCGATTGGCCGAAACGGCGCGGGCGTTCCGCTGCGTCTCGTGCCGGACGACTTTGAGGTGTATCGCACGGAGTTGAGTACGCAGAGTTCGACGGTGCTGATGATCGACATGAGCCGCTCGATGATGCTGCGCGGCCTCTTCTTCTCCGCGAAGAAAGTCGCGATGGCGCTCGACAGCCTGATCCGCGGCCAGTTCCCGCGCGACAACTTGTACATCATCGGCTTCGCGTACCTTGCCCGCGAGATGAGGCCGCAGGATCTCCCGGCGATTACATCATCGGAGTATGAGTATGGCACGAACCTCGAGCACGGGCTGATGCTCGCCCGCCGGCTCCTCAGCAAGCACAACGGCAACAAGCAGATCATCGTCGTCACCGACGGCGAGCCGACCGCGCACCTGGAGCACGGGCGGGTGATCTTCAACTATCCGCCGCTGCGGGAGACGTACACCGCGACGCTCGCGGAGGTGCGCCGCTGCACGAAGGAGCGGATCATCATCAACACGTTTATGCTCGACCGCAGTCCGTATCTCAGCGCTTTCGTCGAGCAGATGAGCACGCTCAACCAGGGCCGTGCCTTTTATGCAACGCCCGAACGGCTCGGCCACTACGTCCTCGTGGACTACGTCGCGAACAAGCGCAAGAACCTGCGATAAGCTGGCACGTGGACAGGCATCAGTGAGCGACCGTCCCCTCAGGACCGGTGGGCGATGTACAGCATGGCGAGGTAGCCCTTCGTGATGCGGCCGTCGTATTGGGTGTCCATGAGCTGGGCGATGCCATCAAGGAGGCGCTGCCGGACATCGAGCGCCAACGTCCGGTGGCCGGAGTAGGTGTTCAGCACGTTGATGTAGCTTGCCGTATCGTACTGCACCTGGAATGGGTACCGCCGGACCGTTACGGGACCATACAGGCCGGTCGCCTCGATCTCTGTAACCTCGCCTGCGGGCAGATCGTCGGGCCTCTGAAGCACCTGATCTGTCGGCCCGACTATCTGCGGAGCGACGCGCTCGTAGATCCCCTGAACCTCCTCGAAGAACCCCCGATCCGCGTCCATATGTACATGTGCGTACCAGAACGGTGCGACCGCCCCGCCGGGCCTGAGCACGCGGGCGATCTTGTGGTAGCGAATCGAGGGGTCGATCCAGTGCAGGGCGGTCGCTGAGGTGACCAGGTCAAACGACTCGGCCTCGGTTGGCCATTCCTCGAAGTCGGCGGTGACGACGTCGACCGCGGGGAACGACGCGAGGGTGCGCCGCGCGACTGCCGCCATGTTCGCGCCCAGTTCGACGCACAGTATGCGGTACCCACGCCGTGCGAGGGGAGCAGTCGCCTGCCCCGTTCCACACCCGATCTCCAGCACTCGGCCGCCGTCTGGGATGCCTGAGAGGGAGACCAGGTCGTCGAAGAGCACCTCCGGGTAGCCGGGACGCGCCTCGTGGTAGAGTTCCGCCGCCTCGTTAAAACTCTCGCGAAGCCGGTTCGTCTGCCTCACCACGAACGGGTCCTCCTTCTTGTGACTGCCCGACTTTCCCAGACGCGGACCCCACCACGAACGGCTCGCCTACCTCGCGGACGGGCTGCGTACCGGACATCAACAATGCCCTGCGCCCTTAGCAGCTTCCCCGGCTAACCCTTCCTGCTGTCGCGCCACTCGATCAACTTCTGTAGCGGGTCGAGGTCGTAGTCCGGGCCGGTCGTCCGCACCACAGGGAATGACAAACCGTTCTCCATGTACTCATCCAATCGTCCCAGGTTTTCCGGCGCAACGGTCACGGAGCGCTCGATCTCCGATGGGTTTCGCCCAACCTTCTCGCACCAGTCGTCGAGTATTCTACTGAGCCGTCCAGCCTCATCGGGGTTCCCGAAGCCGTGCCAGATATGGGCATGCTGCGCCACGATCCGTAGCGTCACCTTCTCGCCCGAGCCACCAATCAGGATCGGCAGTGGTTGTTGCACTGGCGGGGGATTGAGCTTGCCGAGC
>JACDAU010000475.1 GCA_013695265.1 Chloroflexia bacterium | reverse complement strand
GCCGTGGAGTTCGATGCCCATGCCCACGGCTGTAGGCCTCGCACGGCATCCAAGTGGCGGCATACTCTTGGCGACGCGACTGCAACCTTCCCTGGTAATAGGTTAACGGCGGCACGCCGTGTCAATGGCCCATACGGGCACCACGTGTATGGTAGAGCATCTGTCATTCCGAGTATGCGAGGAATCCGTGGTCGGGCGAACAGATTCCTCACTCGGTTCAGAATGCAATGCAGCAGGATTCAGCCGGATCGCGCATGACAAGGGTGGCATTGGGGTTTCGGCTGTGATCCTGTTCCAGAGTCAGGGCCGGCTCTGGGTGCCACGAGGGGTTCGGAATGACTTTCAACAACAGTTCAGCCACGTTCGCACCCACCGGCTCCGGATATGCTACCGTTATCGGCGTATGTCGGGGGGGAGTTTTGGCTGTGGTAGTGGGTATCGCGGGCGGATCGGGGTCCGGGAAGACGACGCTTGTCGAGGCGATCGTGGCCGGAATGGCGCCGCAGGCGGTTGTGCGACTGGAGCAGGACTCCTACTATCGCGAGCGTCCGGAACTCTCGTTCGCCGAGCGCGAGACGATCAACTACGACCATCCCGATGCACTCGACAACGGGCTCCTCGTGGAGCATGTGAGCGCGCTGGTCCAGGGCAGCGCGGTCGACAAGCCGGTGTGCGACTTCGCGCTGCACCAGCGAACTATGCAGCGGAAACGTATCGAGCCCGCGCCCGTCGTGCTCGTCGACGGCATCCTGGTGCTGGAAAGCGCGGCGCTGCGTGCCCTCCTGGACTTGAAGTTGTTCGTGGACACCGATCCAGACGTGCGCGTTCTCCGCCGGATCGAGCGCGATCTTCGCGAGCGCGAGCGTACGCTGGACTCCGTGGTGGCGCAGTATATGGAAACGGTGCGGCCGATGCACCTGCAGTTCGTCGAACCAAGCAAGCGCTACGCCGACGTCATCATTCCCGAGGGCGGGTTGAACGCGGCAGCGGCCGGGATGGTCATCGCGCGTCTGCACGCCCTGCTCACTATTTAAGCTTCGCGAGAATCATCGGGGCCAGTTTCTTTGCACGCTCGCGCGTCTCCGTATCGAATCCTGCCTCCAGAGACAGAAAGATGTCACCATCCTTTACGTACAGGATGTCGCGCGCGCCGAAGAACGCCTCCCCGCCGATGCCCTCCACCTTGTTCTCTGCAGCCCCCGCGAGGCTGTTTCCGATCTTCACGCCCTGCCAGGAGCTTTCCGCGTCCTCGGTGTCGACGTTCAGGGTGACGAAGAGCAGCGGGTCGTCGGTGTAGTAGGTGCATTGCCCGCTGTTCTCTTCGTGGCGGCTGACGGGTTTGCCGATCGTCTCCCCGATCTCCGCGTCAGTGACGTGCGAGCACGCGGCTGCTTCGGAGCTCGCGCCGCCCTCGGCGTCGCCAGAAGCTGCCTCGGTTACGGCCGCTGTCGGTAGTGGATCGGTGACATCGGTGGTGCCCTGTTCGGCCTGCCCGCATGCTGCGCAGAGGACGAGAGGTATGACCATTAACATCAACAGGCGAATGGCGTGCTTCAGCATCGTCTGACTCCTTGCCCGGCGGTGTTGTGTTAGAGCCTCAGAGCAGGGTGCCGGGCCGCGTGTATGCTAGCACACCAAGCGATGCGGCGAGTCGTCCTTGTGCCGCCCGCGGGCGCTACAGTAGAATAGATTATGAATTTTGCATAGCTAGACGCTGCTGAGCGTGGCGACAGGGAGGCAGAGAGCATGGTAACAAAGAGTACGGAGCTCACGAAGCGAGGGCTTGCCCAACAACTCAAGGGCGGCGTCATTATGGACGTTGTCACCGCCGCGCAGGCGGAGATCGCCCAGGAGGCTGGCGCGGTCGCGGTGATGGCGCTGGAGCGCGTGCCTGCCGACATCCGCGCACAGGGCGGCGTGGCGCGCATGAGCGACCCCAGCCTGATCCAGGAGATCATCGAGGCGGTCACGATTCCAGTGATGGCAAAGGCGCGCATTGGCCACTTCGTTGAGGCGCAGATCCTTGAGGCGCTTAAGGTGGACTACATCGACGAGAGCGAGGTGCTCACCCCGGCCGATGAGCGGCACCACATCAACAAGCGGGAGTTTCGCGTGCCATTCGTTTGCGGCTGCCGCGACATCGGGGAGGCGTTGCGGCGCATCAGCGAGGGAGCGAGCATGATCCGCACGAAGGGCGAGGCCGGCACCGGCAACGTCGTCGAAGCCGTTCGCCACGCGCGGTCCGTGTTCGGTGCGATCCGTCAGATGGCCACGATGTCGCCCGATGAATTGTTCGCGTATGCGAAGGATATCCAGGCACCGTACGACCTCGTGGCCGAAGTGGCGCGCGAGGGACGCCTGCCGGTGGTCAACTTCGCTGCGGGTGGCATCGCAACGCCGGCGGATGCCGCGCTGATGATGCAACTCGGCGTTGATGGCGTCTTTGTCGGCAGCGGCATCTTCAAGTCTGGGGACCCGGCACGCCGCGCGAAGGCGATTGTCGAGGCGACGACGCACTTCGAGGATGCACGCATCCTCGCCGAGGTCAGCAAGGGGCTGGGAGAGCCAATGGTCGGTATCGAGATCGACGCGATTCCCCGCGCAGAGCTGATGGCGGTCCGAGGCTGGTAGGTTGCCTGCCAGGCGCATAGGCGTACTCGCGCTCCAGGGCGACTTCAAGGAGCACGCGAAGATGCTCCGCGAGATTGGCGCGGAGCCCATCGAGGTCCGGAGGGCCGAGCAACTACCCGATCTCGACGGGCTGATTATCCCCGGTGGCGAGAGCACGGCGATTGGGAAGCTCCTCGTGTCGTACGACCTGCTGGCGCCGTTGAAGCGACTCATCGCCTCCGGGCGGCCCGTGTGGGGTACCTGCGCCGGGCTTATCCTGCTCGCGAAGGACATAGGCGGGTTGCGCCAGCCCCTTGTCGGGGTGCTCGACGTGCGGGTCCGGCGCAACGCGTTCGGCAG
>JACDAU010000457.1 GCA_013695265.1 Chloroflexia bacterium | reverse complement strand
GTGAGCTGCTGATGTCACAGGAGATCGCCAGCAGCGCGCCGAGGTGCTCCACCTTGAGCGAGAGCTGATCGAGCAGGGCGGCGTTTTCAACTTCGAGCGCGGCATGCTGCGCGAAGGTCTCCAGATGGACGATCCGCTCGCGAGTCGGCAGCTTCCCGTCGACCGGGGAATCCACGGAGAACAGCCCAATGGTTTCACCCGCATGATTGAGCAGGGGCACAACGAGCATATGGTCGGGATCCCAGCAGTCGGGCGTGGTCGCAGGCGGTATGTCGGGTGTGCTCCAAACGGTGTCCGCATGCATCTGGGTTACGGTTAGGGTGTGTTCGGGAGAGATGAGGTAGGAGTTGGACACGCGGTACTCGTCGTGCAGGAGATCGGCCCACAACTCGGCGCTGGTGACCGACCCCAAAAGCTCCTGTTCGAGGCCAATGTCCGACACCACGACGTAGCTACCGTCTGGGCGGCGCAGGTTGACGACTACCGACCGAAAACCAAGGGTGTAGATGGCAGTGAGCGCGAGACGGCGCAGAACCTCGGGAAGGTCAGCGCGACCGTCCGTGCCCACGTCGGAGGCCGGGCGCGGCGTCTGTGCGTCCGCGATCTCTGCGATGGCCAAACGATAACTCCCGACAGTTCGAAGAACCAGGATAAATGGCGGCCCACAATGAGCGCCATTAGCGTTTAGGATACCATTTCATTAGGGCGAAGTGTATAGTAGTTTCGTACCGTGTCGTCTCCCCTGGTGTGGGACCCTCCCCGCCGAGACCGGTATCAGCCTGCGCGTCACTACGCGCGAGCATGGTAGTGTTGCCCGGCGGTGTGGTACGATAGCGGCACCCTGGTCGTGGGGCAGGCGATGATTGAGGTGATACCCGTGCCACTCACACGCGAGAGCGCCTGGCTCTCCATGCTTTCCAACAAGAACGGCTAGTCCGCTGCTTACACCCCAGCGTCCTCGTAAGCAGCAGGACGGACGCACTCCCCTTCGGCGCCCCCGTACCTTATTGCGGGACGGAGCCCTTCCCGGCGTGCCCCCCTGCTATGAACACCATTGGTTTCAGGAGCAGCGCCATGCCCATGCCACATCAGACCTTTATGCAAGTGATCAAGCGCCGACTCGTGGGCAAAGAAGGCGCCGAGCGCGTCCGTGTGCTGCGCGCCGCGCTCGACGAGCTTCCCGGTTACAAGAACGGTCCATACGCCGACCTCCGCAAGTGGGTGATGGACCAGATGGAGGAGAGCCGCGTCCGCTCGCGCGCGACGCACCGGGACAGCATCGCCGTGCGTCGCGAAGGGGCGGCGCAGATCGCGCTGGTCGGCGCGCCGAACGCCGGGAAGTCCAGTCTCCTGCACGCCCTCTCCGAGGTGCAGATAAAGATCGGCAACTACGCCTTCACGACGTTGCGCCCGGTGCCCGCGCTCACGCGCATCGGCGGTGTGCTGGTGCAGCTCGTGGAGATCCCTGGCCTGATCGCGGGCGCGGCTGAGGACCGGGGCGGCGGGCGGGCGCTGCTCGGCGTGCTGCGGGGCGCGGATGCCATCGTGTACTGCCACGACTGCACCGCGCCGCTCGACTCCTTGAACGTGGTGCGACGCGAGGTCGAGCTGGCAGAGATTGACCTGCCCGCCATTCTCGCGGCCACGAAGGCCGACGAGGTCGACGGGGCTACGCTCGACCGGCTGCGCGCTGCCGTGCCGGACCTGCTGGTCGTGCCCGTCTCGGTGCTCGACGACGATAGCCTTGACGCCTTCAAGCAGGAGGTGTGGCGGCTGACGGCGCTGCTCCGTGTGTACCTGCATCACGACGGGGAGACCAAGGAGGAGCCGCTGGCGCTCTGGCCCGGCGCAACGGTGGCCGATGTCGCCGAGAGCATCCACAAGGATGTTGGCGCACGCAGCAAGGGTGGCCGCGTTTGGGGGCCATCGGCGCGCTTCGCCGGGCAGCAGGTTGGCCGCGACCACCCCGTCCAGGACGGCGACACCGTCGAGGTCATCGCGTGACCGGGTGCTCCCAATGCCGGTCGTACACTCATTCTGACCGCCCGTGCAGGTGGCGGGCATTTGCAGGGGCTGCGCCGTAGGGGCGTTCAACTGAACGCCGG
>JACDAU010000439.1 GCA_013695265.1 Chloroflexia bacterium | reverse complement strand
CTTCCACGCCTCGTCCAGGTACGTACCAATGTCGTCGAAGGCGTCCCCCGCCTTACCACGGACCGCCCATTCCCAGTCGGAGAGGGCTGCGCAGAGCACCGGAAGGACGAGTTCTCGGTTCAGTACCCCGTGGATACGGGCCAGGTGGCCAAGACAGGTGATGGCCAACCCGCGCAGGTCGGTATTGGCGTGGTGAGCGTAGCCCAGACAGAGCGACTGTGCCCATCGCCAGTCGGGATCGTGGTACACCACACTCAACAGGGCGTACAGGATCTTCTCGGGCTGGCCGGTGGCGAACACCGCTTCCGCCTCCGACCGGGTGATCGGTTCGACGCTGTGGTAACGCATCAACGGTCTCCTTGCTTCGGTATGCGGGCCCGCGTCGGAAATGGACCACTGCGATGCTTCATTGCGGTAAGTCTGACGGTCCATTAGCGGTTAAAGTGCGCCTTGTTGCAGTCGTCGCATCTTGCGTGCAGTAACCGAGCGGCAACTCACCCGCGACGCTTCGGGAAAACAAACTGTTCGCTGGCCCAGCGCTTGCAGGCACCGGAACAAGGCGCATAGCATCGTATGATCGCACGCGGAATGTCTGGAGGCGACTGTGGCAAAAGAAGATCCAGCACTCACACACGACCAGAGCTTGAACCCGCTGCCGCGCTCTGTCGTCCGGCCAAACGGGCACGTGCTGCTCGACGGCGAGTGGCGGTTCGCGCTCGATCTCGAGGATCAGGGGCTGCGCGCAAACTGGCAGGACGGCCACGAGTACCCCCAAACGACGCACCTGCCCGGCTTGCTTGAGCAGCACCTGGAGGCTACTCAGGGGAGCGTTCCCTCGCTCGACTCCGTGGTCGCGTGGTACGAGCGGGAGTTCGAGGTGCCAGCCTCCTGGGCTGACGCGCCCGGCCGCATAGTGCAGCTCACGTTCGGGGCTTGCGGGTACGAAACGCGCGTCTGGCTGAACGGTCAGCCCCTGAGCACGGTCGATAACGAGGAGGTACACACGGGGGAGTACCTGGCCTTCTCGTACGAGCTGCCGCCGGAGCACCTGCAACCGGTCAACCGCCTCACGGTACGGATCGCGGACTCCCACGACGCGGAGATCCCGCGCGGCAAGCAGGAGTCTACGGTACACAAGCGTGGCGGTATCTGGTACCAGACCATTACCGGAGCGGTGCGCTCTATCTGGATCGAGCCGGTAGAGCGTAACCGCCTTCGGGCGCGGCTGGCCGTCCACGCCACCATCGAGGACAACCTCGTGGAGTTCACCCTCACCACGCGCGTGCAGGACGCTGGCGCGTATATGCTCCAGCTTGCCGTCACCCCGAAGGACGGCAAGGAACCCGTCGTCACCGCAGACTACCCGCTGCCACTCGAGGCAGGAGAAGAGCGCCAGCGCGTGACGCTGGAGGTGCCGGACGCGAAGCTGTGGTCGGGCGCGGCGCCGAACCTGTACCGCCTCACCGCCCAGCTCCGCGCGCCCGATGGCGGGGTGTCGAAGATCGAGACCCACTTCGGCCTGCGGAAGATCGAGGCGCGTGGGCGCAGTATCTTCCTCAACAACGAGCCGGTATATCTCGACGGCGTCCTGTATCAGCCGGGGATCTCGACGTATGAGCAGATGCAGGCGCACATGCACGCAATGCAGCAGTTGGGCTGCAACCTGGTGCGGATACACATCGCGGGCGTCGACCCACGCATCTACGATCTTGCCGACGAGATGGGCATGCTGCTCTGGGTGGAAGTGCCCAGCCCGCATGCCTCGACAGAGCGCAGCCGGGCGAACCACCACGTGGAGCTGCTGCGCATGCTCACCACCATCCTCTCCCATCCGTCGGTCGTGATCTGGAGCATGTACAACGAGGACTGGGGCGTGCAGGATATCGAGTTGAGCGAGACGACTCGCGCCTATATCGCGAGCGTTTACCGTCACATGCGCCTGAACTACCCGCAGGTCCTCGTGGTCGACAACGACGGCTGGCGGCACGTTTCGACCGAAGGGCGGCTTGAGTCGGACCTGCTGACGGTACACATGTACACGCCGGACCTCGACCGTTGGCGAAGCGTACTGGACTCATTGGTGGCGGGCGACCTGGAGAATAGACCGGGTAATCCCCTCGTCGTCGGGGATCCATACTACTATCGCGGGCAGTCGCCGCTGGTGTTGAGTGAGTGGGGCGGCTTCGGCTGGTCCGGGTACAAGGGTCCGCAGGACGACGCGGCAAAGGCCGAGCTAATACGGGAGATGAAGCGGGAGCTACGGACGCGGGCGATCGCGGGCGATGTGTACACCCAGGCGACCAGCATCGACGAGGAGGTAAACGGCCTGCTCGACGCCGAGACCGGCGAACTGCAAGTACCCCGTGGCATCCTCGGCCCACCGGGCGACTGATCTACTGCGACGAACAGAACTGCTAATCCTGCGCGCAGACGACGATGTGGCGCACTTCGTAGGGGCGTTCAGTTGAACGCCCGCCGAATGCCATTGCTCCAAGCATACCGTACGGATCGATATTGACGACCGAGTCATCGCGCGCAAACAAGAGTGCCCGCTCGTCGGGCAGACACTCGAACCCACTGCCAGTAACTGGGCAAAGAAAAGTCCCAAGCGACCCGTTGAACTCGCTTCCGGTCCGGCATCCCCGGCCTGCTTCGGCTTGCGCCTCCACTGCCCTGTTCGCGTTATCCGTCCGCTGGTTCAACCAGCCCGCTCGGGACTTCTACACTGTACCCCACATCGACGGCTGGGTCTACAATGTGTAAACGAACGTTTATACAACACTCTTATCCAGGTAGTCGCCGATGTCGGGCAAGACGCAGCGATGGTGTATAGTACGGGGGCAGATACGGCCAGGCAACTCCTCCGATGTTTGACCACCTCGACCACGATGCATTCCGCACGTCTATCCTCGACTGGTACGGGGTGTACCGCCGCGATCTCCCGTGGCGCGGCGACCCCGACCCATATCACGTCCTGCTCTCCGAGGTGATGCTCCAGCAGACGCAGGTGCATCGCGTGATACCGGCGTACCACCGGTTCCTCGCGCGCTTCCCGACGCTCGGCGACCTTGCGAGCGCGCCGACGGCGGACGTGCTGCGCGCGTGGGCGGGAATGGGATACAACCGCCGCGCGCTGTACCTCAAGCGCGCAGCCCAGGCGGTTCGGGAGGGGTATGGCGGCAGCCTCCCGCGCTCCGTCGAGGAACTGGAACGGTTGCCAGGGATCGGCCGATATACCTCCCGTGCGGTGGCGTGCTTCGCGTTCGGGGTTCAGGTTGCGGTAGTCGATACGAACGTCCGCCGACTGTTAAGCGGGTTCGCGGGACGGCAACTTACCGAGAAGGAGACGGAGACACTGGCTGATCTGCTGCTCCCATCTGGCCGAGCGGCAGACTGGAACCAGGCGCTGATGGACTACGGGTCGCTCGTCGAGCGCGCCAGACCCCAGCGGTCAACGGTTCCTCGTCAACGATTCGCAGAAAGCGACCGTTTCTGGCGCGGGCGCATCGTAGACGTTCTGCGGCTGCACGATGCGCTATCAATGCCGTTGTTGCTGGCGGCACTCCCGGAGGCCGGTCGCGATGAGGCGCGGATTCGCAGCCTGGTCCGCTCCCTGCACGAGGAAGGACTGGCCGAGTTCGCCGAAGGAACGGATACGGTCACCTTGCCCACTTAGCCGGGGGGAAGGTTCTCGGGAAGCCACAGCCGAGCTGCGCCGATGCGGGAATCCGCCATGCCGTAGTAAACATCAATGGTCCCGTCCTCGCGCAGGTCGGAACCCTCCGGGAACACCACGTCGTTTACCATGCCCTCCGTCTCGTCTGGTGTCTCCGGCTCCAGCACCGGCATTGCGCTGCGATACAGCACACGGGAAAGGTCGTGCTCATCAAGCACCAGCACGCCCGCACTGTATCGTACCTGCTTGGGCACGGACGGATCCAGGGGTATGGTGCCACTCGCGCCGTGGTACACCAGCACCCATCCCAGCGGCGTCAATACCGGCTGCGTGCCTCCGCCGATCCGTAGCTCCTCCCACGGGTACTCAGGGTCGATCAGCACGCTGCTCTGTCCCCATCGCGTCAGTTCCACGATGTCCGAACGCACCGCCTCCAGCGGCAGGTAGGAGATCCACATGCTTGGGCGCAGGTCGGCTACGCCGTGCGGCACGTCGTCCTCGGTATACACGGGCCGGTGGATCATCGCGAGCGACTCGGTGCCGTCCGGCGCGGTCACTGCGCGGGGGAAGATCGCCGCGTCTTTGTTGTGATACTCGTCAAACTCCACCCCGTACAACAGATCGGTGGCCATGTCGAAGTCGACGATGCCCAGCCTCCGCCACTGCATAAGGTCCTCGGAGATCGCTACGGCGATACGTGGGCCGTGCGGACCCCACGCGGAATAGGTCATCGCGTACAACCCGAGCGGCTCGATGAACGTTACCCTCGGATCCTCGCAGCCGCCTGTTTTCTCCTCGGGACGCAATTCGTAGTCCTCCTCGGGTTCGAGTGCGTACCCAAGCCGCTCCACACCCACTGGGGCTCCGGCGTCGTCGAAACGAACCCGCGCAATGCCAACGCGCGAGTAGTTCTTTTTGCCGACGATGCGGGGGAACATGTAGAGCGTACCATCGGGGTCGCGCGCGATTGCGGGATTAAGTGTCCCCTCCATCTCCTCGGGAATCGACGGATCCGGCTCCATCACAAGACCGATACGCTCCATCCGAAACACCGCCGTTTGGCTCATTTATCCCTCCTGCTTTATCACCGGCTCGCACGTGCCTCTCGCAATACCACTGCCCTGGTTGACTATGGTGTTCGCAGAGGAGACGAAAGGGGAGTGGGTGCGGCGTTCCGCGCGTGCTGCTGCTCATAGGCGTCGGGGCCAGGCATCAATCACCGGTCCAAAACCGCGCCGTCAAGCAGTCGCCCGGACGCCGGTGCCTTCGACAACGTCGCCTATAATCCATACGTCTTGTTCCAACGCCGCCGCGTGAGCAATGAGGGTGGCCAGGCGCTCCGGTGCGACGGCGATCAACAGGCCGCCACTGGTCTGCGGGTCGAGCGCAGCAGCTAGCTGGGGGGTGGAAGCATCGACGGGCCACGAGGCGCGCGGCGTGCCGTTGGCGTTTGCGCTCAGGTACTCCCGATTGCGGTGGAGGCCACCGGGCGCCACACCGTCCGCGACGTAGCGTTCCACGCCAGGCAGGAGCGGCAGCGTGCCGAGCCGGATGCGGATTTCCACCTCGCCCGCAGCCGCCATCTCGAAGGCATGACCGAGCAGCCCAAAGCCGGTGACATCCGTCATCGCCACCACACCGGCCTTGAGCGCTGCCTCGGCGCTGCGGTCGTTCAGCCGGGTCATGCTCGCGACCGCAGCCACGACATCCCGCTGCTCCGCCTGCTCGGCCTTGAGTGCCGTAGTGATTATGCCGGTGCCGAGCGGCTTCGTGAGTGCGAGCACGTCGCCCGGTCGCGCGCCACCTTTCGTCGTGATCCGGCCAGGGTGGACGATGCCCGTGACGCACAGCCCGTACTTCGGGGTCTCGTCCGTAACGGTGTGCCCGCCCGCGATCACCGCACCGGCGCGCGCGACAGTTTCCTGCCCGCCACGGAAGATCTCGGAGAGCATCTCCAGCGGGAGGTTCGTCGGCCACGCAGCGATATTAAGCGCGAACAGGGGCCGCCCACCCATGGCGAACACATCGCTCATCGCGTTCGCGGCAGTGATCGCGCCAAAGACGTATGGATCGTCCACAATGGGTGGGAAGAAGTCGAGCGTCTGTACCACCGCCTGGCTCTCGTTGATCTGGTACACGGCGGCATCGTCTGCGGTATGCAGTCCCACGAGGAGCTCCGGACTCAGACTATTGGCGAATGGGCGCAGCACGTGCGCCAGGTCCTCCGGACCCATCTTTGCTGCTCAGCCAGCGCAGGACGCCAGGCTGGTGAGCCGTATCTG
>JACDAU010000436.1 GCA_013695265.1 Chloroflexia bacterium | reverse complement strand
GCGGCTACTACATCCACAACGCACCCTGGAGGGCGTACCACGGGTATGGCACCAACGTCGCGCATACGGATCCAGACGGCGTTCGCCGCACTGGTAGCCACGGCTGCGTGAACGTGCCGTACTGGGCGATGACGCGACTGTACCGCTGGATGGAGCTGGGCACCACCGTTCGGGTCGTCGCGGAGTAAGACCAACGACATTCGCGCCGTACGGGGGAGACACTGGAGACGATGAGCAGACTGGAAGACGCACTGCTGACCCTGGGCTACGCAGGGCAATTCGAGCTCTCCGGGCGTTGGGCGACGCTGCGGGGCGAGCGGTGCGTCGTGTTCGTCGTGGAGGCGGCAAATGCGGAGGGGTACTACACATGGTGCGACGACCCCGCCACCCGTACGGTCGAGTTTTACCGCGAGCCCGCCCAGGCCATCGTTGCGGGAATGTGTCGGGCAACGGGCGACGCGAGTGGGATCCGCAGATCGCGAGACCACGCCTGATTCGCTGGCAGCGTACCGCGATGACCAGATTCCTTGATCTGGTACACTTGCCGCCAGCATTCACCCGCGAGGCCAACGCGGACCGATGTGGAGATCGGGCCTCGCGATCGGACAGGAGCAGCCTTTCATGCGCACACTCCTCACTGGCGGCGTGGTCGTCACATGCGATTCGGACTGGACGGTCCACGCATCGGGAGATCTGGTCCTCCAGGACGATCTGGTCCTGTACGCCGGACCGCGCTATGACGGCGAATACGACGCGCGGACCGACGTGACTGGGCGGCTCGTGATGCCGGGCCTGATCAACGCCCACACCCACACACCGATGACCCTGTTCCGCGGACTCGCCGACGACGTTGACCTGCACGTGTTTCTGCAAGAGCGAATCTGGCCCCGCGAGATCGAACTGACGAACTCGGACGCCTACGCCGGTTCGGTGCTCGCCGCGACCGAAATGCTCAAGGCAGGGGTCACGACCTGCGTTGACATGTACTTCTTCGAGGACGCACTTGTGCAGGCGGCAATCGACACGGGCATACGCGCGGTAGTGACGCCCGGCATTCTGGATGCGCCGGTGTGGCAACCGATCCTGGGCACGTGGGAGCAGCGGACCGCGCACGTGCTGGACTTTTGCAAGCGCTGGGACGGCCACGACGGCCGTATCCACACGGGGGTCGGGCCGCACGCGCCGTACACGCTGCCGCTGCCCGCCCTCGCCGAGATAGCCGCCGAGGCACAGCACGCCGGGTTGCCGCTGCACATACACCTGGTGGAGACCCAGGAGGAGCGCGCGGCCTTCGCCACGCGGGGGCTTGGGAGCACCGTCTTTGCCCTGGAGCAGGCGGGAGTCCTTGCGGGGGCCGTGTTTGCGGCACACTGCGTGTGGCTCGACGACGGTGACGCGGCGATACTTGCCCAGCACCAGGTTGGGGTGGCGCATTGTCCGCTGAGCAACGCGAAGCTCGGCGCAGGGATCGCCCCTGCGGCGGCGCTGCTCGCCACGGGGGTCCAGGTCGGGCTGGGCACGGACGGCGCGGCGACGAACAACAACCTCGACCTGTGGGAGGAGTTGAAGCTGGCCCCTCTGCTCGCGAAAGCCACCGCGCTGGACCCTACGATCCTTCCGGCCCGGCAGTCGCTGGCGATGGCGACCCGCATGGGCGCGCTGGCGATCCACCAGCCACGCCTGGGCGTGCTCGCCGAGGGTTATAAGGCCGATGTGCTGCTGCTCCGGCTGGACGATCCAGCGATGACGCCGGTGTTCGATGAGGCAACGTATATGGACCACCTCGTTTACGCCGCTGGCCGCTCGATGGTGGACGCCGTCTGGGTGAACGGCACGCAGGTGGTGCGAGACGGAATGGTGCTTACAGTGGACGAGGCGGCGGTGCGGGACGCCGCCCAACGCGCGGCCATTGCGGTGTCTGGTCGCGTGGCAGGTTAGCGTCTCGTCGGCAGCGACCCGTGCTGCGTGGCCGCCTGCTGGCTGGGCTTCTTAGGAGAACTGCAACCAGGTTTCTCAGACCTGTCAATCTCGCTCGTTCAACCTGCGTTGCATGGACAACAAGCGCTTGAGCCACGCAGCGCCTTTCAAATCATGTTCCCAGACCCGCATGACATGGTAGCCGTTTTGGCGAAGGCTCCGACGAATCCGATTGTCCCGGCGACGATTTCGATCGATCTTGCTCCACCAGTAGTCGGCTTGCGCCTTAGGAAAGCGAACATGCCTCGGACAAGCATGCCAGTAG
>JACDAU010000431.1 GCA_013695265.1 Chloroflexia bacterium | reverse complement strand
ATCGAGCTAGCCGCGGCGCGCGTGAAGCTACTCCCGCCCGCGGAGTTGCTCCAGCGGTTGGACCGCTCGCTGCCTTTGCTCACCGGGGGTGCGCGCGACTTGCCCGAGCGGCAGCAGACGATGCGCGACGCGATCACCTGGAGCTACAATCTGATGGATGAGCGTGAACAGACACTGTTCCGTCGACTCTCAGTCTTCGCCGGCGGATGGACGCTCGATGCGGCAGAAGCAGTCGGTGCGGCCGGTGCTGGGCAGGCGGCGGACGTGCTAGAGGTCGTCGGGCGGCTCATTGATCAGTCGCTGGTGGTGTTCGAGCCCGCCCTGGAAGGGTCTCCCCGCTACAGGATGCTGGAGCCGGTGAGGCAGTATGCAGCCGAGTTGCTCGAGGAGAGCGCAGAGGCCGCAGAGGCATGCCAAAGGCACGCGAGCTACTACCTGGGGATGGCGGAGCGTGCGGAGCCCAAGCTTGGCGTGGTCGAGCCGGTCGCATTGCTAAACAGCCTGCAAACTGAGCACGGCAACCTGCGGACTGCACTGCAATGGTTCGAGAACGAAGAGGATGTACTGTCCCTGTTACAGATGGCGGCATGCCTGGGCTGGTTCTGGCTCTGGCGCGGCCATTGGAGTGAGGGGCGGACCAGGCTCAGCGGATCATTACAAGGGTATGAAGACAGCGTGCAAGGAGCCACTGCCCCCTGCATCACGCCTCGTGCAAAGGCGTTGTATCACGTGGCCGGCTTGGTGCACATCCAGGGCGACTATGCGGATGCACGCAGGCTCTTTGAGGAGAGCGCGAGGATATGGAGGGTGGTGGGGGACAATCCGGCCCTCGCTGAGACACTCCACATGCTCGGCGCGGTTCTCTGGAGCTATGGTGACGGGGAGGGCATGCGCTCCTTAAACGAGGAGGCGGCGGCCCTGTTTCGGGAGGCAGCAGATGCGGGCGGACTCGCCAGGGCGCTCCGCGGTATCGGCGAGGCGGCGATCCTCGCTGAAGAGCACGGTCCTGCGCGCGCTCTCCTTGAGGAGAGCCTGGCGCTGTCTCGAGCAGCGGGAGACGAGTGGAGTGTAGCAATCGCGCTGCACGATTTATCTCGGGTGGCGCTGCTACAGTCCGATCCTGCACGGGCCTGGACCAACTCCGCGTGGAGCCTGTCGCGATTTGAGATGTTAAGGGACAAGAAGTGCATCATCATCTCCCTCCACCACCTCGGCCTGGCCGCAAGCATGATGGGAGAGCACGATCACGCCAGCGCCCTGCACGGGCGGACGCTGGGACTGTGTGCAGAAGTCGGAGATAGACGGTTCCTCGCTCGTTCTGTCATTGGCATGGCCAACATCGCGCGAGCCCAGGGACGGCAAGCGCGGGCGGCGCGGCTCCTTGGGGCGGTCGATGCACTCACCGAAGGCATCTCCCCACCCGCGCGGCTGCCTGAGCGCACCGAGAATGAGATGGCAGAAGCCGCGGTTCGCACCGAGCTGGGCGAGGCACGGTTCGCGGCGGCGTGGGCGGAGGGGCGAGGGATGAGTTGGGACGAGGTTATGGGCTATGCACTGTCGGAGGACGGGCCTTACGGAGTAAGCAGCGGCACGGGCTGGGGAGGTTCCGGTTGCGACGGCTCAGGCGAGTGAACATCGAGGCACAGCTCGTGGCAACGGAACAGAACCTCAAGAGGCTGATGTGTTGGAGGGGCAGCCGGAGTGAGGCTGGCCTGCATCCAATTCTCGCCACAGCCGATCTGATCCTGGGAGACGTAAGTTTGCTGGATCCGCCGGAAACTTTCCGGGTAGCGACCCCGTTTTCAACCAGTTACTTTCCTGCTCGGCACAGATGCCCGACGACACCTGTCACGCCGCTACGCGAAAATGCTGTTCAGGACGAGTAACACGTCGTGCTGTGCCTCCGTATCCAACTCCCCGAGCCGCCGGACGAGGCGAGTCTTATCTAGCGCGCGCATCTGGTCGAGCGCGATGTGTCCGTCCCGCCCCTGGAAGGCGCACCGCACCCTGCTTGGGTACGCCCGTCCCTGGGTGGTCATCGGCGCTACGATCACGGTAGAGAGGTGGTGGTTCATCTCATCCGGTGAGATAACGAGACAGGGGCGGGTCTTCCGGATCTCATGCCCAACCGTGGGGTCCAGGTTTGCCAAGTGTATATCGAAGCGCCCGACTACCACACCCACTCATCTTCATCAAAGCTCGAAGGACCGACAGCCTCCCAGTCGGGCAGCCGCTCGTCCCCTCGGTGCGCCATTTCTCTGAATTGCTCGGCCCACCCAGCGCGGGGATGCTTGACGTTTCGGATCACAAGTTGGCCGTCTTGTGCTTCTATCTCCACATCCCCACGCAACCCTGCCTGCTCCAAAAGGGGCTTGGGGATGCGAACACCCTGGGAATTGCCAAGCTTCACGATTCTCGATCTGGTTGCACCGGCCACGGTCGCCTCCTGTTCGGGGAAGATGGAATCATTATGCATGAGCCTCCATCTTCCCCCTTGTGATCACATTGTATACACGAAAGCGCCGTACGGTCAAGCCCCATCGACTTCGTCGCGGCGGGGCAGGGAGGGCTGGGC
>JACDAU010000422.1 GCA_013695265.1 Chloroflexia bacterium | reverse complement strand
TAGACAGCCCGCTGGGAGCCTTCGGTCCTTGACCGGAGGCTCCCAGCTTTGGTAAAGTAATCCGTTGTGGTTGGGCGCAGCAGGCACCCAACCATTCTTGTGTGCATTATCTTTAGGAGACACGAATGCCGACAGTTAACCAGCTTGTCCGCAAGGGAAGGTCGAAGTCGACCAAGAAGACAAAGGCGCCGGCGCTCGGGTTCACGAACAACGGCATGGGCCGGTACGCTGGCCGTCTCCGCCGCCGTGACGGTGCGCCGCAGAAGCGGGGCGTGGCAACGCAGGTGAAAACCGTGACGCCGAGAAAGCCGAACTCCGCACTGCGCAAGGTTGCGCGGGTGCGCCTCTCGAATGGCATGGAGGTCACGGCGTACATCCCCGGCGAAGGGCACAACTTGCAGGAGCACTCGGTGGTGCTGATCCGTGGTGGCCGCGTTCGCGATCTGCCCGGTGTTCGCTATCACATCGTGCGCGGCACCCTGGATACCCAGGGTGTGCGCGATCGTAAGCAGGGCCGATCCAAGTACGGAGCGAAGAAGCCGAAGTAATCGACGGCGTAGCGGGCTGGTGATGGAACCGACCCTCTTTGCATCAAACACAGCATTGCCGGATCAAACGAAGGAAGGCCGAGATGCCACGTAGAGCGACTGTACAGAAAAGAGAGATACTGCCAGACCCGCGCTACGGGAACCGGGTGCTCAGTCGCTTCATCAATAAAATGATGTATGGCGGCAAGAAGGGTACCTCGGAGCGCGTGGTGTACAGCGCGCTGAGTATCGTCGAGGAGCGCACCCGCCGGGATCCCGTCGAGGTATTCGAGCAGGCGTTGCGCAACGCGACCCCGGTGCTCGAAGTGAAGCCACGGCGCGTCGGCGGCTCAACGTACCAGGTACCGGTCGAGATCCGTGGTGATCGTCGGCAGTCCCTCGCGATGCGCTGGCTCATCGGCTCGTCCCGAAATCGAAACGGGCGCTCGATGTCCGAGAAGCTCGCGGCGGAGATCCTCGACGCGTCGAATAACGTCGGCGCGACAGTGAAGCGGCGTGAGGATACGCACCGTATGGCGGAGGCAAACAAAGCTTTCGCGCACTATCGCTGGTAAGCGCACGGGCCGGTCGGTGATGACCGGCGGTCTTTTTGAGAGGAACACGTTTTGGCCACGATTGCAAAACAACTAACGGGGACGCGCCGAGAGCAACTCGAGCGCACCCGCAATATAGGTATTATCGCCCACATCGACGCCGGTAAGACGACGACGACGGAGCGTATCCTGTTTTACACCGGCCGCTTGTACAAGATGGGCGAGGTCCACGAGGGCGCCGCCACGATGGACTGGATGGAGCAGGAGCGGGAGCGTGGCATTACGATCACCGCTGCCGCGACGACGTGCAGTTGGCAGGATCATCGAATCAACATCATCGATACCCCCGGCCACGTAGACTTCACCGTCGAGGTGGAGCGCTCGCTCCGCGTTCTGGACGGTGGCGTCGTCGTGTTCGACGCCGTGGCTGGTGTCGAGCCGCAGAGCGAGACGGTATGGCGGCAGGCGGATCGCTATGGCGTACCCCGTATCGCGTTCGTCAACAAGATGGACCGTACGGGAGCGAACTTCGAGCGGACCGTCGAAATGATGCGCGACCGACTCGGTACGAACCCCGTGCCGGTGCAAATGCCAATCGGCTCCGAGGACACCTTCCAGGGTATTATTGACTTCATCAACAATGTCGCGATCATCTACACGGACGATCTCGGCAGCACCGTCGAGCAGTCCGAGATTCCTGAGAATATCCGCGCACAAGCGGAAATCCAGCGAGCAAAGTTCCTGGAGGCGGTTGCAGAAACCGACGAGGATCTAACGCTCAAATACCTCGAGGGCGAGGAGATTACTGCGGACGAGCTTCGTGCCGCGCTACGCCGGGGAACCGTCAATCAAACTCTTTGCCCCGTGCTGTGTGGCTCCGCGCTGCGCAACAAAGGCGTACAGCCGATGCTCGATGGGGTGATTGACTATCTCCCGAGTCCGCTCGATGTGCCCCCGGTGACAGGTCTCCTGCCAGGAACGGACGAAGAGATCGCTCGAACCCTTGATGAGGACGAGCCGTTTTCCGCGCTCGTCTTCAAGATCGTCGCCGATCAGTTCGTCGGGAAGCTCGCGTATCTGCGCGTATACTCTGGCACGCTCTCCGCAGGATCATACGCTCTGAACTCCACGAAGGACTCGCGCGAGCGGGTTGGCCGCTTGCTGCGGATGCACTCAAACCACCGCGAGGAGATCACTGAGATCCATGCTGGCGATATCGCCGCGGTGGTGGGCCTGAAGAACACGTTCACCGGCGATACCCTCTGCTCAGAGAACGCGCCCGTGGTGCTGGAGACGATCACGTTCCCCGAGCCGGTCATTTCTCAGGCAATCGAGCCAAAGACAAAGGTCGACCAGGACAGGATGTCCGTCGCTCTGGCCCGACTGGCGGAAGAAGATCCGACGTTCCGGGTGCAGACCGACCAGGAAAGCGGTCAGACGA
>JACDAU010000417.1 GCA_013695265.1 Chloroflexia bacterium | reverse complement strand
ATTATAAACAAGATGCAAGAGCGTGTCAATAAGATGTTATACAATCGTGCGAATGCGCGATGCATAGTTCCAACAACCTCGTAAGGATGTCGAGCAAAATTGACAGGAGACGCGGCGGTGGGATACGCTGCGACCAAATCGAGACAGGGGAGGGACCGTGACGGATGTAGAGGTACTGATCCCGCAGGATGTCGAACGGGAATCGCCGGGACAGGTTGCCGGAGTCGACGCACGCGTCCGAGTGCATGTTGTGGAGGAGGACGGCACGACCACCGCTACGGAGCCGCGGGCGTTGCTGCTTGGTGGCATGTCCGGCGAGACCACGCGGCGCGTTCTCCGGGAGCATCCGAGCGTGGAATGGGTCCACAGCTTCGCGGCGGGGGTGGAGCATCTGCTGCCGCGGCTCGGCGACTACCAGGGCTTGGTAACGAACAGCGCGGGATTGCATGGGGAGCCCATCGCCGAGTGGGTGATCCTGATGCTCCTGACGCACACGAAGAAACTGCCGCTCCTCCTGGAGCACCACCGCAACCACGATTGGGAGTCGGAGCGGGGCGAGGAGCTGGGCGGCAAGACCCTTGGTATCCTTGGTGCCGGCGGCATCGGGGGCGCGATCGCGAGGCGCGCGCGCGGCCTCGACATGGAGGTGATCGGCACGCGCTCCAGCGGGGAGCCCACGGAGCACATCGCGACGATGTACACGCCAGACCAGCTCCACGAGATGCTCCCGCGCTGCGACTTCGTTGTTGTCGCAACGCCGCTCACGAGCCAGACGGAGGGGCTCGTCGGTGAACTGGAGTTGCGGGCGATGCGAGACTCTGCAGTGATTCTCAACATCGCGCGGGGCAAGGTTATTCAGACAGACGCCCTGCTGCGGGCGTTGACCGAGGGCTGGATAGCCGGGGCGTATCTGGACGTGACCGACCCCGAGCCGCTGCCTGCCGACCATCCGCTATGGACTGCGCCGGGCGCTGTTATCACGGCGCATACCTCCGGGCATTCGCCGAGGACCACTGGGCGAGTTGTCGACTTCTTTTGCCAGAACCTCCGGCTCTGGCTCGATGGTGCGCCGATGCGCAACATGGTAGATCGCGAGCGGGAATACTAGGCCCGGCGCCTCCACACGCGCAGTGGTGGTGCCGGGCCTCCGGCGGCCGCTCGGCGTTATAACGGCACGGTGCATGGGCCCACGACTAGTCCCGGTCCGATCGAATCTACACAACCTACGATGAGGAGAAGGCAGCACTTGAAGGTCGCATACATATTCAGCACATCCGGACACACGGCGAGCTACAAACTGGGAAAAATGATCCTGCCCCAACTAGAGGAGCGGCGGCACGGTGTAGAGGTCGTGGGCATGTTCTTCTTCGACGACAACACGTACGTTCTCCGCAAAGGCGATCCCCTCGGCGAGCGGCTGGGGAAGGTGGCGCGCGAGCAAGGCATTCTGCTGATGCTATGCGACCAGTGCGCGGACTCGCGCGGTCTGGCAGAGCCCGCGCCAGACGGCGGCTACCAGGTCAAGGACGCGGTCGAGGGAGTCACCGTGGGCTGCTTCCCCGATCTGTACGCCGCGCTAGCCGGCAACCCGCCCGATCAGGTGATCACGCTGTAACCGCAGAACACCGGGTCCGTTTGAGGGTGGAGGTTGCAGTGGTCGTACCATACTCCTGCAGCGCCCATCGTCCGTCCTGAACCGGTACGTAGTTCCGCAGGCATTCCTGCTTGCGGGACTACGAACTTAAGCGACCAGATAATCTCTATGATAGGAGCGGTATACCCCACACGGTCATGACGGGTTGGCGTGATGCCGTGGCGCTACGGAGCAGATGGCTCCCTGGTTGGGTGTGGCCGCGTTAGAGCGTGGCGTCGGCGACGGCGATCTGCGCGGCAATCTGCGCGTTTTGCTTCAGTAGCGCGATGTTCGCCCGCAGGCTCGCGCCCTCGGTGAGATCCGCGACGCGGGCCAGGAGCCACGGCGTGAGCGCCGCGCCGGTCATCCCTTGTTCCTCCGCCTCGCGCACCGCCCGCGCCGTCGCCTCCTCCAACGCTGCGTCATCCAGATCGCTCGGGGGTGGGGGACTCGCGATCACGATCCCGCCCGGCAGGCCGAGCCGTCGGTGCGCGCGAAACACCCTTGCCGCCTCGGGGGCGTCTGCAACGGTGTACGGCGTGCGATAGCCGCTCTTTGCGGTGAGGAACGCGGGAAACTCATCCGTCCCGTAGCCAAGCACCGGCACACCCGCGCTCTCCAGGTGCTCGAGGGTCCGTCCGATATCGAGGATGCTTTTCACGCCAGCGCAGACCACCGCGACGGGAGTGCGGGCCAGCTCCAGCAGGTCGGTGGAGACATCTCCGGTGCGTTCCACTCCCCGGTGGACACCACCAATTCCGCCGGTCGCGAAGTAGCGTATACCGGCGAGCTTCGCCGCCCACATCGTTCCGCTCACGGTTGTCGCCGCAGCGCGCCCCGACACCAGAGCATACGCCAGGCCCCGGCTGGATACTTTGAGCACGCCATCGGCGGTGGCCAGCGCGCGGATCTCCTCCTCGTCCAGGCCAACCCGCAGCAACCCGCCGAGTACCGCGACCGTCGCGGGCACCGACCCCTCAGCGCGCACCTGTGCCTCCATCGCCAGCGCCGTATCCGCGTTGAAAGAGTGTGGGAGGCCGTGCGTAATGAGCGTGCTCTCCAAGGCGACGACGGGCCGGCCGTCCCCGAGGGCGAGCACGACCTCGTCCTGGAGTTTCAGATACTCGATCACGAGCCGCTCCTCATCCTGGTACTGTGTGACAGGTGATGTGTTGGGCAGGTAGTGGGAATGCTTGAGCATTATGAGAAAGAAGTATACCGTTATCCTGACCGAAGCCGAACGAGACGATCGGCGTCTTCGCGTCGCCCTTGCGGGAACCGACTTCGTCGGTTGTTGCAGAGGCTGATAGCCGCGGGTGCTGCGCCTGCTCGCAAGCTCGTCCACGCGCGGATACTTCGCACAGCCGATCAAAGCTCGCAAGGAGCTGGCTGGGTGGATGAGCGGATCGCGGAGGCTGTGGTAGTAAGCCAACCGACGGTGGCGCGGGTGCGCAAGCAGTACGTCAAGGAGGGACTGGAGGCAATCCTGAATCGAAGGGCGCCGAGGAGAGTGTACCATCGTAAACTCGACGGCGAACAAGAGGCACGACTTATCGCCGTGTCCTGCGGCGAGCCACCCAAAGGGCAGGCGCAAGGCGGGGTGGCGAACCGGTTCTTATTCAAGGTCCGTAGAGCCTTCCCGTAAGGGCGGCGCGAAGTCGCCGAAACGGCAGATGGCCGAATATGGCGGAGATGGAGTTGAGCGTGCTGAGCCGCCAGTGCCTGGACCGGCGGGTACCCGACTTCGAGACCCTACGGGCAGAGATGTAGGCGTGGCAGAAGCGCCGCGACGCCAAGGACGACGCGATCGATTGGAGGTTCACCAAAGACGATGCTCGCATGAAGCTCAAGCGCCTCTACCATTCAATCGAGGAGTAACAGGCTACTAGTGCAGCTTGGCTGAAGTTAGCCAGCATAGTACGATAGGGATGGTGGACAGCGGGTAAGGGGTAGCTGGAGGGGTAGGTGGTGCTATGGCTTGGCTCAGACAAGTACGGATTGAGTTGACCGGGCGGCAGCGGTCGGAGCTGGAGCGGATAGTGCGGCGGCATACGAGCTCTCAGCGGCTGGTACGCCGCGCGCGTATCGTGCTCGCTTGCGCCGATGGGCACAGCAACGCGCGGGTGAGCGAGTCGGTGGGGGTGTATCGGGAGGCGGTGCGGGAGTGGCGCGCTCGCTGGCTGGGGGAGGCGGAGCGGCTCGGCGCCCTGGAGTCGGAGGCGGCGGGCGGCGAGGAGGTGCTGAGCGCCGCGATAGCGGGGGTGCTGGCGGATGCCCCGCGCTCGGGGACTCCCGCCACCTTCACGCCGGAGCAGGTCGTCCAGATAGTGGCGCTGGCGTGCGAGCGCCCCGAAGAGAGCGGCAGGCCGGTGACGCATTGGACGACGCCGGAACTCGCTGCCGAAGCGGTCGAGCGGGGCATAGTCCCGAGTATCTCCCCCCGCTCCGTCGGGCGTTTTTTGGGGAGAGGCGCACCTCAAGCCGCACCGGGTGAAGTACTGGCTCACTAACGGGCGGGCTGAGGACCCCGAGGTGTTCGATGCGCAGGTGCGGGCGGTATGCGAGCACTACGCCGAGGCGCGGGAGCTCCGCGGAGCGGGAGTGCATCTCGTGAGCACGGACGAGAAGACGGGCATCCAGGCGCTCGGGCGCGCCCACCCCACCCTGCCGATGGAGCGGGGGCTGGTCGAGCGGGTAGAGAGCGAGTACGTGCGCCACGGGACGCTGTGCCTTATCGCCAACGTCGAGGTGGCGACGGGGAAGGTCATCGCGTCCTCCATCGGCCCGACCCGTACCTCCGAGGACTTCGCCGCGCACGTGGCCGGTACCATCGCGACCGACCCTGATGCGGGATGGGTGTTCGTCGTGGACGGGCTCAACACGCACCAGTCGGAGGTGTTGGTGCGGTTGGTGGCCACGGCGTGCGGCATCGAGCTCGACGAGGACCGCGAGGGGAGGCTGGTGGGGCTGCGGGCGATGGCGTCTCGGCGCACCTTCCTCGCGGACCCGGAGCACCGCATCCGCTTCGTGTACACCCCGAAGCACTGCTCCTGGCTCAACCAGGTGGAACTCTGGTTCAGTATCCTGGTGCGCAGGCTGCTCAAGCGCGGCAGCTTCACCTCCGTCGAGCACCTGAAAGAGCGCATCCTGGCGTTCATCGAGTACTTCAACCGGACGATGGCCAAGCCCTTCAAGTGGACGTACAAGGGCCGTCCGCTTCAGGTCTGAATGATGGAATACTTCAGCCAAGCTGCACTAGGTTAGTAACCTATTGCCTCAAGTTGACGGTTGGCCCGCGGGCACGACGTTGCCGACTGGCTCAGGGTCAGTCGGCTCTGTGCGGATATCGAG
>JACDAU010000387.1 GCA_013695265.1 Chloroflexia bacterium | reverse complement strand
TGTTTCTGGTCCGCTCGGTATCCCGCAAACGCTCGAGCACGGTGAGGCCATCGACATCGGGCATCTGGACGTCCAGCAGAATCAGATCGGGCTGCCGCACGCTCGCCACCGCCACGGCCTCGCTACCGGAACAGTGGATCGAATGATACCCCTCCAGGCGGAAGATCTCCTCGAGCATCTCCACCATGTCGAAGCTATCGTCTACGATCAGGATCATTGCGCCCGGCGCGGCGACCGCGTACCCGCATTCCGGGCATGCCGCCGCACCTCCGGGCAGGGAAGCGCCGCACCGCTGACAGCTTGCACCGTTCGGGGCGTCCGCGCCCACCGCTCGCTGCTGCTGGCCGCAAACCGGGCAGAAGAACTCCCCTCCCTCAAGCGGCGAGTTGCAGTGCTCACAAACCGGGGCAATCGGGCTGTCCATAGCCCCTCCTCTCGATCTTACAGGTGACGAATGTCGCGACTTAACGAACCAGTGCTGATTGTAACAGAACGACCGCGCGCGACAAGCACCCGATCACACTACGTACCGCCCCGTCAGACGCCGCCGTTGTCAGACACCCACGCCCACGTCTCGCGCAAGTGCGCGGCGCCCTCGGCGAGTTGGTCCGGGGACCACGTGCCCTCGACGCTCACCCGACCGTCGTAACCGGCGGCCAGCAACGCCCGGAAGTAACCCTCCAGCGAATCCCCGCCGCGGCCTGGCAGCGGGATCGAGCGGTCCTCCGGCGTGGCGACGTGCACGTGGGCGAGCAACGCGCCCGCGAACGTTGTGTCCTCAAACGGCTCTCCTCCGGTGTCCACGTGATACAGATCGGAGAGCACCCGCACGGAGGGATGGGCCACACGCTCCGCCACCCCCACAGCCTCGCGCACGGTGGTGACCAGGTTCGTTTCTGCGGGGTTCAGCGGCTCGATAACGATCGTGAGTTGATGCCGCGCCGCGACAGCCCCCGCGATGGCGCACGCCTCCGTGAACTGTTCGGTTGCCTGCGAGTGCGCCCACCCCTCGGGCACGGTGCGCGAGCTACCGCTGCCGAACACCACTACTGAGCCGCCAAGCTCCGCCGCGCGCCCGAAGGCCCCCTCGAGGTACTGCTGCATACCTTGCAGATCGGCGTCCGGCCCCGTGACCTTGATCGTGCCCGGCAGCATCACGTTGAACGCCTCCGCCCGCACCGCGAGGCTGTCGCTGACCTTCCGAAGCTCGGCATACTCGCGATCACAAAGCGCTGCGATACTGCGGAGCGGCCACTCGACATACGCAAAGCCCGCTGCCGCAATCTCCGTAGTGTGCTCCGGTGGCGCGCAGATTCCAAATCGCATGCTCTCCCCTCCCGTCTACGCGATACCGAGACGCAACTCCGCCCTGCGGATAGCTCGCACGTACGCGGGCAGCGCCACCTCCGGCTCGTCAATCTCCGGGTGCCACTTCTTCTCCCACTCAAACGAGAGCCAGCCGTCATACCCGCTCTCAGCGAGCAGGCCCAACACCTCGTCCAGCGGAACATCTCCCTCTCCCACGAGGCAGTAGCGCGGGCCATCGGACGCCTGCTGAGAATCTTTAAGGTGCGTGTGGCGGATGTGATCGCGCAGCTTGCCGAACGTCTGCGCCACGGGCTCCCCGTAGAAGCGGAACGGGTGATGCACATCCCACAGGGCGCCGACCTGCGGGTGTGCTGCCCGCCGAAGCGTCTCGGATAGATCGTCAGAGCGCGAGAAATCGCCGTGTGACTCGATCAGTACTCCGACTCCCGTCCCTTCAGCGTACTCCCCAAGCGTCATCAGCCCGCGCACCACCCGCTCGATGATCCTTTCCCTCGGCTCGTCCTCCGGGATCTTGTCGCCGAAGACGCGCACCCACGGACAGTCCAGCTCTGCGGCAAGGTCAATATGCCGACGTGCCTCAGCGAGGTTTGGCTCTGTATCTGGGTCGTGGAGCCGGCACGAGGTATCGACACTCGCGATCGGCAGGCTGCGTTCTTCCAGCTCCTGCTTCGTCGCGGCGAGGTTTTCGACCGTGAAGGGCCGAGCTCGCGTCAGGTCCATCTCCCCCTCGACCCCGCGCAGCTCCACGCCCTGGTAGCCGTATTCCTGCGCCCGGTCAAGCACCTGCTGCCACGTCCATTCCGGACACGCCAACGTCGTAAAGGCCAGGTTGTACATGGTCGCTTTGCTCCTATGGTGAGTGACGAGCAATGAGCAACGAGGGGGGACACCTGCGCCGATTGCTCATCACTCGATTCTTGCTCCTTGTCACACCCCGCTCCACGCGCCGAAGCCACCGTCTACGGGAACGACGATCCCGTTCACGAAGCGCGCGCCCCGACCACAAAGCCAGATCACCGTGCCGACCAGTTCCTCCGGCTCGCCGAGGCGGGCGGCGGGCGTGAGGTCTACGACCGTCTGCGCCCGCTGGGTGTAGCTGCCGTCTGGCTCCAACAGTATCTGCTCGTTCTGCTCCGTGATGAACCACCCTGGCGCGATCGCATTTACCCGAAGCTTGTCCCCGTGCTGCCGGGCAAACTCCACGCCCAACCAGCGCGTGAAGTTCTCGACCGCGCTCTTCGCCGTCGAGTACCCCACAACGCGGCTCACCGCTCGCGCCGCCGTTGCGGAGGAGATATTGATGATGCTCCCGCTCGTACCCTCGGGCGCCGCGACCATCGCCGCACCAAAGACCTGCGTCGGCAGGATCGTCCCCAGCAGGTTCAGGTCGAACACCTCTCGGAATGCGTCCTCCGGCAGATCGAAGAGCGACGCGCCGGGTGCAAGCGTCGCGGCGGGGACGTTCCCGCCTGCGGCGTTAATCAGGATATCCACCCGGCCCCATCGCCCCATCACGGCATCCAGCGCGGCGCGCAACTGCCCGGTCTGCAGAACATCAGCGGGCAGCGCCATCGCCGCCCCACCCGCCTCCTCGATCTCGGCCGCCACCTGGCGCGCTTTCTCCTCGCGCCGGCCCAGGATACCCACCCGCGCCCCCGCTCGCGCCAGCCCGCGCGCCATCACCCCGCCAAGCACGCCGGTGCCGCCCGTGACGACCGCTACCTGCCCCTCCAGGCCGAACAGCTCCCCGAGGTATCCCGTTGTCTCTCCCTGTTGCACAGTGCCTCCTCTCCCTACGGTACCAGTAATGCTAACTCCGGCTGAATCGTGGTGCATCTGTCATGCCGAGTCCTTCGCTTCGCTCGAGGATAAACTCTGCGAGGATTCCGTGGTCCGAGTTCCGGATCCCTCACGAAGTTCGGGATGACATGTAGTAGTGTTCAACCGGATTGCGTACAGGGTACGAGGCAGACACGCAAACCTGACCCGATTAGGTATCTCCTGCCTCACCCATGCTCAATCACCGAGCCGGTATGCCCGCCTCGCCAGCCGGTACGCGAGATCTATCGCCATCTCCCCCGCGTCCTCCTCGTCCACGATGCCAGTCACGACCTGTCCCGCGAGCCAGTCGCACGTCACGCGCCGCCATACGTCGTGGCGGACGGGGATGCTTGCAAACGCGCGCGTGTCGTCGTTGAATCCAGCCAGGTTCTGGATGCCCGCCGTTTCCACCACCGCGTCGAGGTAGCGTCGAATAGCGAGCGGGCTGTCAAGGAACCACCACGGCGGCCCGAGCAACAGCGCCGGGTAATGCCCTGCCAGCGGTGCAAGCTCCCGACTGAACGTGGACTCATCGAGCGTGAACACAATCAGCCGGAAGCGTGGGTCGTCGCCGTACTCCCCGAGCAGCGGGTGCAGGTTGCGCGTCCACTCCACCGCGACCGGGATGTCCGCTCCCTTGTCCGGACCGAACCGCTCGAAGAGCGCCTCGTTATGATTGCGGTACGAGCC
>JACDAU010000358.1 GCA_013695265.1 Chloroflexia bacterium | reverse complement strand
GATCAAGTGGCTGCTGTACGCCTGCGCCGTGTTCCTGGTAGTGTTTGTGGTTGGTGGGTTAATCGGTTATGGGGTGGGGACCAGCTCCGTCGACTACATCTGGGGCGTGTGCTTCGTGCTGAGCCTGGTGGCCTTCCCGGTGGCGATCGGCGTCGCGATCCTGCGCTATCACCTCTACGACATCGACGTCATTATCCGGCGCACCTTGGTGTACGGCGTGCTCACAGGGACACTGGCGGTCCTCTACTTCTCTGCCGTGGCGCTGCTCCAATTCGTGTCGCGAGCTCTCACCGATGGAGGAGCGCAGCAGCCTCAGTGGGCGATTGTCGCCTCGACCCTCGCTATTGCAGCCTTGTTCCAGCCGCTACGGCGGAGTATCCAGGGCTTCATCGACCGGCGCTTCTACCGAAGGAAGTACGATGCGGCCCGGACGCTTCAGGACTTCGGCGCCAGGCTGCGCGACGAGGTGGAACTGGGTGTGTTGAGCCAGGACCTGCTCGCAGTGGTACACGAAACCGTGCAGCCGGAGCACGCGTCACTGTGGCTGCGCACGCCCGAGGCGAGGCGATGAGCCATGATGTCGGAGGGCTCTCGAGCGTGGGCTTCGCCTTTAGATAAAGGACTGCGTGGGTGTCAGACCAGATGCGCAATACCCCCGGTGGGCCGAGTTCCTGTTGATATAGGCTGAAGGCGCTGTCAAAGGGAAACCTCCTTTCTTCAAGTAGCTTGTCGATCTATGGCTTGACATCTGACCCGCCCCTCTGGCCGGTTTGGACGCCTGAGCTGTAATGTGCAACGGTAAGCTGCATTAATGTTGCAATGCTATTCTGCACTCCGGAAGCTAGAGGATGTGTGAGAAGGGTACGGCACGTGCAGGGATCGGGGTAGGGAACGAAGGACCTACCCCGACAATGGCCCGACAGATTCCTCCCTCGCGAAGAGGCGCGACGCAACGGGTGACCGTCATTGCGTGCACCTCCGGCGCGAAGGGCGCCGCTAGGCTTCTTCACCCAGCGCAAACGCGATTATCTGGTCGGCTGACATGCGCCCCCCGGCCTCCCACTCTGCCGCAAATGCCTCCTCCCCCAGGACATCACGAATGGCTCCTCGATCTGCGTCCGTATGCCGTGCCAGATACGATTGCGGAGACATACCGGCTTCGGCACGGAATGCAGCGACTTTCCCCAGGAGCCGTGCAGCCTTCTGGGACCGGCCCCGCTCTGCTTCTACGCCGGCCAGTCCCTCGAGGGTGTAGGCGACCCCGATCCGGACCGCCCCTCGGCCAATGCTCAGCGCCTCTCGCAGCAACGCCTCGGCGCGGTCCAGCTCGCCACGCTCGCGCATGATATAGCCCAGCAGGTTCAGGGCGGCGCCGGTGCCTCCATGATCCCCGATCGTGCGGCTGAGCATTAGACTCTCCTCGACGACCACGGTGGCACGCGCGGTCAGTCCACGTTCAGCCAGTAGCAGTCCGAGCATCCGCAGGGAGTACACCAGCCCGGCCTCGTCTTCAAGTGCGCGGCACAGCTCGACGCTTTCCGCCAGCAACGGCTCGGCGCGTCTCAGGTCGCCGGCGAGGTAGACCGCATAGCCGAGGTTGACCAGCGCATGGGCGATGCCATCTCGGTCACCCAGGCTCCGGTACAGCCCCAGACTCTCCTCCAGCAAAGCGACGGAGCGCGCTCGATCACCCCAGTCCCGCACTACACCGCCCAGATCGGTGAGCGCTCGGGCAACTGCTTGCCGGTCGTCTCCTTGTCGGTGTAGTCCGATGCTCTGCTCGAACAGGGCTGCTGCCCGTGCATACTCCCCCAAGTTGTACACCAGCGCCGCCAGGCCCTCCAGCGCGCGCGCCCGGATCGCCGCCATAGTGAGATCATGGAGTTCGGCGTCCCGGTCGCGGTCCAGAAACCGTTCCAGCCAGGCCCGGCCTTCCGCGTAGTAACCCCGGATGAACCAGAAGCGCGCCAGGGCCGCAGCCAGACGAAGCCCCAATACCACATCGCGGCACTGGTCCGCCCAGCGCAGTGCTGCGCGCATGTTGTCGTGTTCGCGATCGAGGAGCGCCCACGATTCCGACGCTCCCCGCCCTCTGAGCCGTGATGCGATCTGCTCCGCCAGGGTGAGGTAGTGGTTCGCGTGTCGATGGCGCACCGCGGCTCTCTCCAAGACTTCCTTCATCTTTTCGTGCGCATACGCACGAATCGTCTCCAGCATCTCAAGACGGGGAGGCGCACCATCCCATTTCCGCGGAGCGACCAGGCTGTGATCAGCCAGGGCTCCAAGGCAATCCAGCACGGCTTCCTCGGCCGGGCCCTCCCCCGCACAGACGGCTTCCGCGGCCTCGGCGGTCCAGCCGCCGGCGAACGCCGCCAGACGCCGAAACAGCACTTTCTCATCCGTTCCCAGCAGATCATGGCTCCAGGTAAGGGTGGCGCGGAGCGATTGCTGGCGCGCCGGGGCGTCTCGGCACCCGGCGCTCAGCACGGCCATCCCGCGGTCCAGGCGCGCGAGCAGCTCCACCGAGGAGAGGATCTTGGCTCGGCCTGCCGCCAGCTTGATCGCCAGGGGCAGACCATCCACGCGGCGACAGATCGCGCCGACCGCACGCGCAGCGGAAGGCGTGAGGGCGAATGAGGGCTGCACGGCTTCCGCCCTCCGGGCGAACAGGGCGACGGCAGGGTTTTGTGCGAGGTCGCCGGTGCCCGTCACCTCGGGGCAGAGGAGAGCGTGCTGTTCTGGAGCGACGATCTGGTCGAGGTACACAATGGGCGGCAGGAGATGTTCGGCTTTGAGCGGGTGCGGGCACTGTTGGCAGCGCACTGGCATACGGCTCTCGGGGACCTAATCGAGGTTCTGCTGGGGGCACTCGCCGCGTTCACGGCAGAGGCCCCGGACCAGGAGGACTACACCAAGATGGTCGTGCTTCAACGCGCCGGTGGCGACGCAGGCGTGCCGGACCCCGATATTTCCGGCGACTGTGCTGGTGTTCTATGGAACCATGACACGCACCCGGAAGCGCCCTCCCTAAGACAATAAAGGACTGGTAAAAAGCACCTAGCCGGTAGTGACCGATTCCTGTGCTCGCTCCGCTGCGCTGCGCTCGACGCAAAACTCGTTACCCTCCGGATCGGTGAGCACCGCCCAACCCGTGCCATCGGGACGGCGATGGTCCGCAACTAGAGAGGCGCCGAGCCCGAGCAGCCGATCCAACTCTTCGTCCCGGCTGCGATCGGTGGGCATGAGGTCCAGGTGCACGCGGTTCTTCACCGCCTTGGACTCCGGCACTGCGATGAACAGGAGCCCGTGGTGGCCGTCCGGTGAGGCGAGATATGCCTCCGGGTCGTCCGGCTCGTTGGGGTTTTGTGGATCCTCCTGGTAGCCGGTCACCGGGCCCCAGAATCCGGCCATACCGTACGGATCTGCGCAGTCGAAGGTGATGTTGTGAATAAGCGCGGTCATGGGACGCTCCTTTGTATAGAGTGCGGCCTCCCACAGCAAGCGGCGACGGTCAGTGGGACACGAGAGGTGCGGAAACGGTTCTGAACATCGTGGCATCACATCTCCTTCCCTCGCTCAGTGCCGAAGGGAGTATAACTCACGGAGTAGACCCGCTGGCCTCACAGAGTTGCCAGAGCAGGCCCTCTCGCCGGTGGCTGTCGACGCCCGATGCCGTTAACAATCCAAGCTCAGCGACAAACGTGTCGTCCAGCCTGATGCGGTTGAAGCACGCTATGCCCTGCATCCGCTCCACGATCAGACAGGCAGGACGCGGAAGCGCTGATCCCACCGAAGGGCGGCTCTCCTAGGCGACGCGGTCCAGCAGGTCCGCTGAGTCGTTACCGGCGCTATTGATTCGGGCGGAGACCGCGTACGCTTCCATCTCTCCCGCAGGGTACGGCCCCAGGAGCGACGTCAGCCGGTCCATCTCTGACTGGTCCGGGTCCAGCCATTCGTCCTCGTACTCGCGCAGCAGCATCGCCGGCATCCGGTTATGAATGGGACTAGTCAGATCGTTCGGATCGGTGGTGATAACCACGAACCGGCGCTCGCCGCCTTCTTCGAACCACAGACCCGCGAAGCCAAACAGCCCGCCATCCTTGAGCCGGAATACGTACGGTGTCTTACGGTTTCCGTCTCGTTTCCATTCAACGTAGTGGCTGGCCGGGATGATCACCCGGTGATCCCGCAGCGCGTCGCGGAAGGTAGGCGCCGAGGTCAGCTTGTCCGCGCGGGCGTTGATGAGCGGCTTGCCCCCTGGCTTCTCTTTCAGCCACCGGGGCTCGTATCCCCAGCGCATCGCCTCAACCTTCCTGACGCCGTCCTCGATCACAACGGGCATACGCTGGGTTGGGGTGGCGTTGTACCGCGCGTCGAAGCTCAACTGTGCCACCAGGGCGAAGCGCTCGCTAATCTCGCTCGGCGACAGCAGTCCAAACCTGCCACACATTCCGGTACCTCCCATTGGTAGCATCAATTCGACTATCCCATGGTAGCGGCCGCGCAGTCCGGTTGCACTCGGCAGTCTGCCCCTTTTACCGACTTGTTAGCGCACTTCGTCGACGGCTTGCGGAAAAGCTGACAGCGGCGTCGACCGATGCTATCATTGGGTCGCGCGTCCATTCGGCGTATCGGTTGTCGGCGGGAGCATGCGCCAGACGCGCAGTCCGATGTGCGCTATCGACAATTCTAGCCGGTTACCCCATATCGGCCGAGCCGTCTGATCCGTGGGAGACACAAGATATCTGATCCCTTCGGAAGGGAGAACCGTGATGGCTGAAAAAGCAGAAGCGCCGGTTCTGATCCGAACCCCAGACCAGCGGCTACGGGTGTTTGTGAGTTCAACCTTGCGTGAGCTTGCGCCGGAGCGCGAGGCGGCACGGGCGGCGATTGCGCGACTGCGGCTCGCACCAGGGCTGTGCCGCGCGGCTACTTTGACAGCTCCAGAGCGTACTGCCTGATGCCCTCACGACTCCCCGATGCTGCTGCTGGCGCTATCCACGAGCTCGCCGCTCCCCGCTTTGAGGAAGCTGAAGTGAACGCCGGACTCGGTTTGCCGCCCGTTCGCGTCCGCGTAGAAACCCTCGATGCGGGCCACTGCCTCCGTGCCCCACTGCACCAGGTCGTCGCGCTTTGGTGGGTCGTTATCGGTGAAGTGCCGCAGCCAGTTCGTCGCTAGCTTCACGTGCGTGAGCTCGTCCGCCTGCAGATAGTCGCACAGCTCCGCGATGCGGCAGTACCCGCTCTGTTCCGCCTCTGTGCGCCAGAGCCGCAGCGCCTGCATCAGGTTTTTCTCCGCCCACGAGTTGGTCACGGTGATGCGCCGGAGCGGGTCCTCTTCATTTTGCATCCACCACCACGCCAGCGACCAGGGGCCGTACCCGAGCTCGCCGCCGAGCTCCTCCTCCACGGCCTTGGCGACGATCTCGATGTGCCGCGCCTCGTCCCACATCTGATGCGCGAGTTCCATCCGCATCTCCCACGGCAACTCTGGGAACTCCGCGAGCATCTTGCCCATGCGGTCCGTGGTCTCGACCTCGCCGTACAGGAGCTGGTGGAACTTATGCCGGAAGCCCTCGATCGACCACTCATCGTCGGTCGAATAGGCTCTCCGGAACTCTTGTGGGTCGTCCGAAAACCAGAACGGCGGCTCGACCACCGGGTGGGGCAGCAGCGCCGACCGCTTTTCGTAGCGATACCCTGCCTTGCCCCGCTTGATACGGGCGGGGGCCTTCTCCTCCTTTGCGCTGTGGAAGGCGAGCCAGTGCGACTCGATGCCCTGACCAGTGACCCCACCGCACTCGACGAGGCGCGACTCGATATCCGCCTGCACGTCCAGCGCATGCCTGCGATCCTCAGCGGAGCGCGTGAGGCCGTCGAGCACTGCCTGCCCCCACGCCACGTGCGACTGCCCGATGCTCGCGAGCTGTCGCAGCAGGCGCACGGTCGGGGTGTCGGTCAGCGGATCCGTGGCGTCGGCGTGGTACACGTACGTGCTCACCAGGTGCGGCTCGATCACCCGGTAGATCGCGACGAGGCGGTCTATCAC
>JACDAU010000334.1 GCA_013695265.1 Chloroflexia bacterium | reverse complement strand
GTGCACGGGCGAGACGAGCTGGCGGCCAACCGCGACGAGGCCTAGCCGCAGCGCCATCGACCGCTTGACGTTGTTGGTCTGCACAAGGCGCGTCTCAAGGAGAGCTATGAGCTCGGGCTCGAACGTGGCGCAGAACGAGACGAGCGCCGTACCAGCACCTTCGGGCGGGAGCGCGTCGGCGCCCACCATCGAGGGATAGTAGTGGGCGAGGTCGTGCTCGACGCCGGAGAGGAGCAGATAATGCACCGCAGCGAAGAACAGGAACGTCGGATACTGCCCTACACGGGCCCGGGACGCGAGCCGCAGGAGGAACTCGTCGCTGGCCACCACCGTCCCGAGCGCCCGGTACAGCGGCGAGGAATCAAACTCCCCTGCGAACGCGAAGCGCCGCGCCAGTGTGGCGAGATCCGACGTGCCTGCAGCTTCCATGTCGCTCCTTTCCCCAGATCAGAGTTCAGCGAAGTTGGTCCCTGTGTCGCCCGCGAAAGACTCGGATATTCGGACGGCGAGGATGCCGAGAGCGACGGACAGGACCGCTACGGTAGCACCCGAACCCCCGACACCTTCACCTCTCATTCTTCTCCTTCCTCGACAGGCGTTGGTTCTCACTGCAGCCGACGTTCTACGACTGACTGGCCCAGGCCGTCTCGGCGACGAAGCGCACAGCCACCTGCTCTCCGCCGAGCGCGGATAATATTTGCGCCGCCCGGTGGGCGATCCTGCGCTGCAGCCACTCGGCAGCGTACGCGGTCCCGGTGCCCATCACGAGTTCGTCATCATCGCGGGCGAGTAGCCGTGTACCCCTCAGATACGCATCGGCTCCATCATGGCTCTTGAGATCCAGCAGGGCCGTCGCCCACACCCTGCGCGAATCCAGCGGGGTGGCCTGGAACGGCATGAACTCGGCAGCTTCGCGACGAGTTTGAATCCTGCCTGTACCCCCCGTCTCCCTCGATACCATCTGGGATTGTCGCCAGGCCTCGAGCTCTGCCTCTATGCGCTCAGCCTCTCGTGCCTGAGCCTCTCGCTGCCCGAGCGTCTGGTACCCAGCCGGCGGACTCCACTCTTCCTTGATAGCCTTGACCAGGACTGCAGCGGCGTCTTCTGGCTTCCGGTACTCAAGCATGCTTATCTGAGCTCTTATTTCTGACTCCGAATGTTGGCGCGCCAGTTGGCACGCGATCCTCTTCGTTACTCCCAACTCGGTAAGAGCAACAACAACATCTTCGAGCGTCTGAGGAGCAGGGTTAACATGCATGTGTTGTTGTTCATGTATATGTTCTGTTTCTTGTTTAACTGTTTCTTGTTTGTCATGTTTCCTTACTAGGGCTTGTAAAACGGTCTTACTAGCACCTTGTAAAGATTTTTGACTAGGGTCAATATCGCCCAACGACCCCTTGTCAACTTTCTTTACCAGGGGATCTACGACGTTCAGCTGGTAGCGGGTTGGCTCGTGACCCTTCTCGGCGCTCGACCTGTGCTCGGTTAGAACTATGTTCCTCTCGACGAGAACCTTGACAGCTGCGATCACGCTGGGCTTACTCAGTCCGGTACCACGGTCTAGCCGTCTGCCGCCTGCGGTGGTGATGCCATTGGCGATCTGGCTTAGGGAAATGTCATCGCTCTGCTTCTTGAAGCCGAACGTCCGTCGGATGATGTAGGAGAGTACCTTCCACTCGGAGCCGGAGAGATCCGCCATCAACTCATCGAAGGCTTCATCGGGGACCATAGTATAATTCGGCCCTTGAAAGCCCTCGAAGACGGGCTTGGAGTGCGTTCGTCCGTTGCGGCCTTTCTGAGGTTGCGGTACTATATGGTCACTCATAATGACCTATCTTCATGGCGTTCATAAGGAATGGGCTCTTCGGATGATGGTACGGTGAGTGGCGCAGACGTCTCAAGGTGCCGACTTGCAGGGAAGTACCTTGGGGCTCTGTGTTTTTAGCTGTGTTTCTGGGGGGTGCTGCCCAGTAAATCGGGCGCGCGTGAGAAGTCCAGCCCCTTGATTTGGGCATGGTCGTGTGCGATACTCGCATTACACAGTCCTTTCGAGTGCCCTGGGGGGAAAGCGGCCAAACTTGTTCCCCAGGGCATCGACTTTTTAGACTTAGGCGCTCAAAGCCTCTCTTGCCTCTGGCGGTCGTACAGACCGCTTCTCAACTGATAACTCCTCAAGCGCCTGCCTTATCTCCTTCTCTCGATCCGGGGTGATCGTCAGACGACCGCGGACGTAGTAACTGATCATCGGGTGTGTCAGACCGAGCTTGTCCGCCAACTCTTTCTGCTTGACACCTCGACGATGCAGCTCAACCAGCAGTTCTTCGCCCGTCATTCACCCACCCCTTTGCAGTATGCTTAAGAAAGTAAGTGAAGTTGTCGACAAAGTCAATACATGCGCCGAAATCTGTGGATAACTCCTGTTGCCTACGCCCTCCACCTATCCGTGTTCGACACAACGAGATACTACGCACGCGCATGCTTGGTCGGTCAGCTGACCAGGCGGTCGGCCAATCGCCAAATAATTGCACGTGCAGGAGGCGAGCCATGCGCTGGGAGTCTCGAGGTGCTAGGGCGTGTCCTCAGTTAATGAGGATCGCCGAGGCGGCGAAGTGGACGCCGGCCAGGAAGTTGCGCTTGGTCTTGTCGTAGCGGGTGGCGATCCCCCGGAACTGCTTCAGGCGGCAGAAGAAGTTCCCGATCAGATGGCGGGCTGCGTAGCGGTCGCGGTCGTAGTCACGCGGTGCCACTCCGTTGCCAAGAGTTCCACGGCGACTGGAACTACTCCATCACCCCAGCATGAACTGCTTCAGTCAATCTCGCGGTGAGCGGTGAGCCCTTAGCCGAGTTTACGAGCGAGGATCACTTCGGTATCACCGGGCCAGTCCCAGAAGAGGCCCTCGGGAGAGCGTGCCCTCAGCAGCTCCCGTACCTCGTTGGCGAATGCCTCGACACGGTCGCCGAATAGGTGCGGCGCGGAATAAGTCATAGAGAAGTAGCCGGACAATACGCTTTCAGTATCCCGTACGAGGTCAGGGATGCCGGGGATGAAGAGCACCCGTGACGTACCGAACCGCGTGCGCGCAAGGACGTCTTCGAAGCGGTGGGTTCGAATCGGCGCGGTGCCTTGGCCCGCTCGCTTGGTTGATCCGAGATACTTCTGCACTAACGCCCTGATCTCTGCGTGCGGTATTGGCGGTGGCCCGGGGCTCGGCGGAACGGGCCGCCCCTCGACCGTATGTACGATTAGGGCTAAGGCGCCGCTCGGCTCCAATATGTCGTACACCGCCTCGGCTACACGAACCTCGTTCGTCCAGTGGAAAGACTGGCCAAAGGTGACCACTCGGTACGGTCCCGGTGCCGCCTTGGGAAGATCCTCGGCCTGAGCCTGGACCCAGGTTATGTTCGCGATGCCCTGCTCCTGCGCGGCCTGGCGAGCCTCGGCAATCATCGATGGGTCAGGGTCAAGGCCGACAGCTTCCTCAAACAGGTGGGCGAGTCGTACGGTGAGGGTGCCGGGGCCGCACCCAACATCGAGCAGCCTCGTGCTACCAACCAGATCAAGTTCCTCAGTGAGAAGGGCCTCAAGCCGCGGCGAGTAGGCGGGCCTACCGTACCGGTAATGGACAGCCGCGCCATGATAGATTGAAGGGTCGTACCGCACCATCAAACCATGCTCACTCCACACCCCCTCAACGCCTTAGACCATCAGGCCGTCCCGTTCCCTCTGAGCTCGTATCACCTGCCGGCTCAGATCCTCGATAGGCAGAGAGGGATGTCCCTGTCGCTGGAGCGACCGCATCATTACAACCTCGCCGCCGGTGAGCGAGGGGGGCTGAAGGCGTTCCGGCTCCTAATCATCCATCTCGACGACCGGCAGGCCGTGGACGCCGAGGGTGGTGGAGATCTCGCTGCCGTGATGGATGTCGTGCTCGAGCACACCCCAGATGATCGACTGGAGCGAGACCGCTGGCCGCACTTCCCCAGCCAGGCGCGCCGCATCCAGCCACATCTGGGCGTATGGCTGGAGTGCGGGCTCCACCAGTTGCGCGTGGCGCACGCGTCCCGCCT
>JACDAU010000326.1 GCA_013695265.1 Chloroflexia bacterium | reverse complement strand
TCCCAGGCCCTCGGGTCGGAGTAGCCCGCCCCGTTCGCTTTCGACACCTCGCTCTGCCACAGCGGTATGGAGGCGTTCAGAACCTCCATCTGCAACGCCCGGTTCTCCGTAGAGCCTGCATCGGGCGCGTACTGCACGCTCAGCTCGAACGCGGCCCTCGGATCGCGGATCGTTTCCTTCAACCCGCGCATCGTCGCGCGCACCAGCGCACCGACCTCCTCGGCGTTGCCTTGCAGGTTCGCCTGGTTCGTGACGATACCGTTTGAGACCAGGTCCGTCCGCTCCCACACGGGAAAGATGCGCACCGGCACCCCGAGGCGTTTGAGCTGCAACGGCTCGTTGTTCGCATAGCCCATCACGGCGTCCACCTGCCCACGCTGCAACGCCTGCACCTGAGTGAAGCCGATAGAGCGCGCCGTCACGTCCGCCTCCTTGAGGTCACCAGAGTCCAGCAGCGCCCTGAGGCCCGTGTACGTCGCCCCATAGAGACCAGGCACGCCGACCGACTTGCCTTTCAGGTCGCTCACTGTCTTGATTCCGGACTTCTCGGAGGCGATCAGCACCACGGGGTACTTCTGGAAGTACGCGCCGGTGTACACGAGCGGCACACCCTGAGAGCGGGCGACGAGCATCTCGTCCCCGCTCGCGACGGCATAGTGCAATTTGCCAGCGCCAACGAGCTTGAGCAGGTCCGGCTCTATGCCGTGCTGGAACGAAACGTCGAGACCCTCGTCGGCGTAGTAGCCCCGCTCCGCCGCGACGTAGAACGGCGCGAACTGGACGGAGGGAATGTACCCGAGGGCGAGCGTCAACTTCGCAGGTTCTGCCACCACGGTCGCTGCGGACGTTTCATCCGCAGGCGCGGCGGGTGTGGGCGCGGCTGCGGCGTCCTGTGTTGGACGCTGCGTGGCGGGCGAACCACCACACGCGACGAGCAGCAGGGCGGGAATGAGCAGGACGAGGCAAAGAATGCGTGAGAGCTTCAAGAGTCTACCTTTCAATACGATTATCAATGGCCGTAGCGGCCCCGTACAGCAGCGACGCGATCGCCATAAGCGTTACCAGCGCGACGAACGTCAGGGGTGTATCAAACATGCCGCGCGAGATATTGAGCAGCGCGCCGAGGCCAACATCAGCGCCGATAAACTCCGCGACGACCGCACCGGTGATCGAGAGGGTGAGTCCTAAGCGGACACCGCCCAGCAGCACCGGCAGCGCAAGCGGCAAATCCACCAGGCGCAGCATCTGCCACCAGTTTGCCCCAAAGACCTGCGCGACCTCCCGCAGCTCGCGCGGCACGTTTCGGATGCCGACGAGGGTGTTGACCAGGATAGGAAAGAAGACCACGAGCGCGCAGATGAGCACCTTTGGAAAGAGCCCATAGCCGAACCAGAGCACAACGAGTGGGGCGATCGCGATGACGGGCATCGACTGGCTCGCCGCGAGATATGGCGAGAGCGCCCGCTCCAGCGGCCGGGAGCGCGCCAACGCCCACCCCAGCGGCACGGCAACCCCGAAGCCCAACCCGAACCCGAGCAGACTCTCCAGCAGCGTCACCCTCGTGTGCCGCCACCACGTCCCGTCGCCGATCGCCGAAACAAAGCGGGATGCGACGCGCGCGGGCGACGGGAGCAGGTACTCAGGGTACTGGCCGAGCCGGACGACGGCAGCCCACAGCAGGAGGACCAGTGCGAGGGAAACGGGCGGCCAGATCCAGCGAGGGAGTTCGGGGGCGACGCGACGCCGGGCGCCGGACAGCCCCGCTGCCTGCTGGTGCGTGCCAAACGTCCGCTTTCGTTGTGCCTTCGCCGCCATCACCACACCACCTGTTGCATGCCATGCAAAAACCCCGAAGCTGCGACCTTCGGGGCAAGGTGACGCGATAGGACAGCACGGCACGGCCATGCACGAGCCAGTACCTTCTCCCATCCGGACTATACCGTCGGCCCCGGAGTTTCACCGAGTCGTGCCTGTTGCCAGGCTTGCGGGCTGTACCGCCGATCTGGAATTGGCGCGGGATGCGCCTCACCATGCCCCGAAGGTGCTCTGCGTCAGTATATGAGCGCTGGGCGGAGTTCGTCAAGCACAAATCAGCCGGGGCAAACAGCGACCGACTCAGTCGGTGCGGTATGATCTGCGTACAGAGGAGAAAGGAGGAGACCGATGCAGCGCGAGGCGAAGCTGAGCAGCAAGGGACAGGTCACGATCCCAGTAGAGATTCGAAGAGCACTGCGGCTCAAGGGAGGGGACACCCTCGTTTTCGAGGCGGACCATCGGGGTGTACATCTCCGTCCTCATCGGGATCCAGATGCTTTCGCACGGCATGAGGGCATATTCCGCGAGGGCGAGGGGAAGAGCCTGGAGGAGATTCTGGCCGAGACACGAGAGATGCGCGGTGACATCGAGTGACCCTGGCGCTCGACACCAATATCCTTTCGACGTTGTGGAGCGGTTCTCCCGACCTGTCGCAACTCGTGCAGAGCAGCCTACAGACACTTAGCAGCTCACACGTGCTGCTCATCTGCGCACCCGTCTTCGCTGAGCTGGAAGCTGCACCAAAGCGCGACCTGGGTGCGGTGGAAGCCCTTCTGCACGAGGAAGGCATGAAGATTGACTGGGATCTCGATCCGCCGGTTTGGAGGACGGCGGCGTTAGCCTACCAAACTTATGCCGCGCGTCGGCGCGCAGGAAGCGGCGCTCTCGGTCCTGGGCGCATTCTCGCCGACTTTGTTATCGGCGCTCACGCACTGCACGCAGACGCTGCGCTCCTGACGCTCGATCAAGGCATCTACCGCGCGGCATTCCCCGCGCTGACCGTCCTCGCACCGGCGGACTTGTAAGCTGCCGATCCCTGCGGCGATGTCGTTCCAGCCGGGCCACATCAGTGTGCTACCATAGACGATACTTGAATCCAGTCCAGCCAGCGCACCAGGAGGGATACCGCGTGGCCGACACGTTCATGGAGTCCGAAAAACTCCTCTTCACGAGCGAATCCGTAACCGAGGGGCACCCAGACAAGCTCTGCGATCAGATATCCGACGCCGTGCTCGACGAGTTTCTGAAGCTCGATACCCACGCGCGCGTCGCGTGCGAGACCGCCACAACCACCGGCCTGATCCTCGTGATGGGTGAGATAACCATCGAGGAAGGCTACGTCGATATTCCGACCATCGCGCGCCAGACCGTCAAGCAGATCGGGTACAACCGCGCAAAGTACGGCTTCGACTACGAGACGTGCGGCGTCATCGTTTCCATCAAGGAGCAGAGCGCGGACATTGCGATGGGAGTGGACCAGTCGCTGGACGCTGGTGACGGCGAGAAGCGGGAACAGCAGATCGACGCGCTGGGCGCGGGCGACCAGGGCATGATGATCGGCTTCGCGTGCAACGAGACAGAGGAACTGATGCCGATGCCGATTAGCCTCGCGCACGGCATTACCCGCCGCCTCGATACCCTGCGCAAAGAAGGCGAGATCCCGTATATCCGTCCCGATGGCAAGAGTCAGGTGACGGTTGAGTACCACAAAGGCAGGCCCGTCCGCGTGGACACCGTGGTGGTGTCCATCCAGCACGATCCCGAGATCAGCCACGACATCATCGAGCGCGACATCGAGAAGCTCGTGATTCGCAACGTCGTGCCGAGGGAGTTGCTCGACCGCAACACGAAGTTTCACATCAACCCGACCGGCCGCTTCGTCATCGGCGGGCCGATGGGTGACGCAGGGCTCACGGGGCGCAAGATCATCGTCGACACCTACGGCGGAATGGCCCGACATGGCGGTGGCGCATTCTCGGGCAAGGATCCTACAAAAGTCGACCGCTCCGGTGCGTATGCCGCCCGCTACGTCGCGAAGAACATCGTCGCCGCTGGACTGGCGGAGCGATGTGAGATCCAGATCTCGTACGCGATTGGCGTTGTGCGGCCCGTCTCGCTGATGGTGGAGACGTACGGCACGGGTACAGTGCCCGATGTGACGATCGAGCGGCTCATTCAGGAGCATTTCGATCTGCGTCCGGGGGCTATCATTCGCGACCTCGATCTGTTGCGGCCCATCTACCGGCAGACGGCGACCTACGGCCACTTCGGCCGGGCCGATCTCGACCTGCCGTGGGAGCGCACCGACCGGGCAGACCTCCTGCGGCGCAGCGCCGGAATCCACGAGCAAACAGAGCAACATAGCACGGTATAGGAGAGCGGGGACCGCGTGATGATAGACCCAACAAACATGGGCGCGCCCGAGCCACTGACGAACGAGGAGGAGGAGCTAGGGAGAATGCTCACGGAGCAGTACCCGGAGATCGCCAAGCTGCTCCTGGCCGCCGCCGATATGACGCAAATGTCGTACGATCAGCGCAAGAACCAGGCGTTTCTCCTCAGCCTCTCAGACATAGCCGCAGAGGTGCTCGTGCAGAAGATGCCGCGCGAGGAGGCGACCCTGTTCGTCGCCGCGGCTGTGGAGGACCTCAAGCGCGAGTTGCGCGACAACCTGCTCGGCCCGCAGACGGGGCCATTCGCCCGCGGTGACCTGTCCCGGTACTAGCGCCTGCGCCCATGGCCGAGCATCGGTCCTTGCTCGTTGCACCCTCTGCATCCCGTACGGTGGGGAGAAACCCTTTGACCGTCAGCTTAACGCCGGAGGAAGACCCGCGGCTATGACTGAGCACTCCCGCCCGTTCCCGAAGGTTCGGCCCGACCAGTGGCGCACGCTCTGCCGCGAGGAGTGTGACCGCGAGCCGCCGGAGGCCCTGCGCCGGGGCAGCCAGCAGTTCAACGCCGGGCTGTACTGGGAGTGCCACGAGACACTTGAGGATCTCTGGGCTGCGGAACCTGCAGACGTGCGCTATTTGTACCAAGGGGTGCTGCTCATCGGCGTCGGGATGCTGCACTTGCATCGACATAACTACCATGGTGCGACGACGAAACTTTCGAGCGGGCTGGACCTGCTCCAGTCCTTCGAGCCGACGTGCATGCGTCTTGACGTGGCAGCACTGCGGACTCAGGCCGCACGGGTGCTCCTGGTGCTCGCGGACGGGCCGAAAGGGCTTGAAGCGGCGCTGGGCCACACGCCACCACGCTGCGCGTTTATCGAGCAGCGAGAGAGCAGGGAGAGAGCAGGGAGACCCTCCAGCAGTAATACAAACTGCGGCTGAATGGTAGTGATTCTGTCATTCCGAGCCAGCGAGGAATCCGTGGTCGGGTTTATGGATCCCTCACGGAGTTCGGGATGACATACAGTTGGGTTCAAGCGCATTGCGTATAATACCGTGCGGCGAAGAGGTGCCGTCCGTCGCGGACAGTGGTGGTCGTAAGCATTGATCTCGATGGCATGGGGTGGAGGCGAAGTTGCACGGGCGTTCAGTTGAACGCCGCTACGGGGCAACAGCGCGGCATCACATGAGAGGACGATCAATCTCATGCTCACCGGTACAGGGTGGAGATCTCCGTCCCTGCCCCCCGCCTGGCTTGCCACCAGGAGGCCACGGAGAGCCGTCACCATGACACAGAAATACTAATTCCAACCCTCCGTGACGGTGGCGGTCATATGTGGAGAAAGATCCGTAGGGGCGTTCAATTGAACGCCCCTATAACTGCCACCTTCAACCGGAGTTGA
>JACDAU010000305.1 GCA_013695265.1 Chloroflexia bacterium | reverse complement strand
GTCTTGGCCGACCCCGAAACGGTCCTTCGAGCCGCGTCCGTGCAGCGTCACACCACTCAACCGTCGCGTCCACTGCCCAGAATCGGCGGCCACACCGTCAGTGCCACGACTTTGACATCGCCCTGCTCCTCGGGATCGCTGCCGTCTCGAGGTGATAAAAAGCGGAGGGAACTTGTGCGTCCAGGTCTGCTTCGAGGATCGGCGGGGCACGGGCCGGGATGGCGCGGTGGGCTCGATACCGAGCATTCGGATGCTGTAAACAGAGCAAGACTCGGAGGATCCAATGTCATACGATCTGTTCCTTACGACGGACGCCTCTCGGCCACTCGATGCCGATTTGGTGCGGTCGTTGCGCTCGCGCGTGCAGGACGCGGACGCGTTGGCGGGCTGTGAGGTTCACTTCTACGTAGATGACGCCGAGTCCTCGCCCGAGGATGGTGACCTGCTCGTCGTCAATCTACCGGCCGACGAGCGTGTCGCGGAGAGGGCGTTGGCTGAGCTGAAGCTGGTGGCGAAGGAGTATGGGTTGAGGCTGCACGATCCGCAGGTCGGCGACGATGTAGACCCGAACGGTGAGGCCCGTCTGCCGGAGATGTTCTAGTTGATCGTACGCGGTAGCGGCGCGAAGAAGCGCCCTGATACCAACTCCGGCTGAATAGTAGCGTTTCTGTCATTCCGAGCGTGCGAGGAATCCGTGGTCCCGGTTACGGATCCCTCACGGAGTTCGGGATGACATGCTAAATGGTTCAGGCGGATTGCGTAACAGGGGGCGGGGGACACGGCACGGGTCGTACAGCGATGACGCCACGCCGCTCGTAACGATGCCGCACTGGGTCGCCCGGTATCGTGCAACCACCCACCACGCCCTTGCCGTGGGGTTCAACGCCCACGTGCCGTAGGGTGCAGGTCTCCATGCCCACGGTTGCCCAATTACGGCGGGCGGCACAGGTGGGCGTTCAGTTGAACGCCCCTACAAACTGCGCCGCCTGCCACGAACGCTCGCCGGCGTTCGTATCCCGTATAGCGAACAGGCAAACGCGATTCTCCCGGACGGCGGCTATCGTCGGCGGCGCAGCTTTCGCACGGCCTGTACAACCACCCGGCTTACAACGGTCCCAAGCGTCGCGCCGGAGATTACGTCCATCGGGTAGTGGTGTCCCAGGTAGACGCGGGAGAAGCCCACGAGCGACGCGAGGCCGTAGAACAGCCCGCGCGCCCGCTTGTAGCGGCCCGCCAGGGCGCTTGCGCACGCGAAGGAGCAGGCGGAGTGGCCGCTGGGGAAGGACCAGCTTCCCGGCTTGCGGCCGATAACCATTGCCCGCACGAGGGTGATGAACGGCCTGCGCCGCCGGAAGTATCCCTTGACGACCCGCTCCACCATCGTGTTCGTCACCAGGAGCGCAGGGATCATCTCCATCGCGGCAGCCCGGCCCCGGCGTCCATCGCAGGCCGCTATCCCCAGAACCCCGGCAACCCACGCCGCACCGTGCAGCCCGAGCGTCGAAGCCCACACCATCACGGGCGTCACGCGCCGGTGGTGATACCGGTTGATCACGAAGAACAACCAGGCGTCCAGCGCCCGGAACGGTCCCATCCGCTTGAGGACCGCCCGCCGCAGGTACTCGTGCGGAAAAAACTGCTCGGGACGCGGCCAGCGCATCGCCCGGTGGATGTTATCCGAGAGATCCCAGCCGCTGTCGGTGTCGTCCGCCGCCGTCTCCTCAACGGCGAACTCCAGCGCCTGCACCGCTTTCTCCGGCCCGCGCGCGCGCGACAGCCGCTCGCGCAGCCGATCCAGTGCGGGGCGGGAGGTGGCGGCGCGGCGGGCGTCCTGCTCGGTTTTCTCTGCGGTGCGCCGCTCCAGCTCGGCGAGCACTCGGTGCGCGTCCTGCTCAGAGTGGACGCTGCCGAGCGCGGCCTCGACCGCCTCGACCGCCTGTTGTGCGTGCTTCTCCCCCGGCTCCGCGGATCGCTCCGGTGTCTTCTCCGTTGCTGCCAGGATGCGGCTCCTCTCGCGCTGAGTTCTGGATTCAGGTAGTATATCGGTGCTCGGCAGAGTTCGCGCCTTATGGCGGAATACATCCTGCACTGACCGTGTTATAACAGGTGATAGCAAGAATAGTGCGCGAGAAGGCGCACTGCAACGAGGTTGTACAGGAGGTTTTCCAATGGCGACGCAAGTTCACCCCGAGAACGTTACGGACAGCACCTTCGAGGCGACGGTCCTCAAGGCGGAGACGGCCGCGATCGTTGACTTCTGGGCTCCGTGGTGCGGGCCGTGCCGGATGATGGCGCCGGTCTTCGAGGAGCTCGCCGGTGAGTACGCCGGGCAGGTCGTGTTCGCGAAGATGAACGTCGACGAGAACATGCAGTCCCCGGCGGGGCTGGGCATCCAGAGCATTCCCACGCTCGTACTGTTCAAGGACGGCGCGGAGGTTGGCCGGATCATCGGATACAGCAACAAGGACCAGCTCAAGGCCAAGATCGACTCGGTTCTCTAAGACATGACAGCGGCGGCCAGGCCCGTTGGCCCGGCCGCCCACCAACAGGGGGCACATCCCACAGATGGCCACGCAGGAAGACACAGACTCGCGCTACGCCCGCTCCGAGGATATCAAGGCTATTCTCGCGATGAAGACTATTGCCATCGTCGGCCTCTCGCCCGACCCGTTCCGGGCAAGCCAGGTGGTCGCGCTCTATATGCAGCGGCACGGCTACCGCGTGATCCCCGTCAACCCCTACTGCGATTTCGTGCTCAACGAGAAGGTATACCCGAACCTGGAGAGCATTCACTTCCCGGTCGAGGTCGTGGACATCTTCCGCCGATCCCGAGACGCGGGTGCGGCGGTGGACGACGCGATCCGCAAGGGGGCAAAGGCCGTCTGGCTGCAAGAGGGCGTGATTGATGAGGTCGCAGCAGAGCGGGCGCGGCGGGCCGGGTTGCTCGTCGTGATGGACCGCTGCATCCTCAAGGAGCACGCGTTCCACGCCGAGCAGCCGGACATCACACGCACCTGATACCAGCCCCACATGGGTGAGTCGCTTAGGGGGACACCCTGAGAGAGATAGACGTGATTCGAAGAGAGTACATCGAGCATTGTGGCCTCGGAGAGGCACTATTACCTCCGATACGAGTAGGGAGCTGTGAGGTATCCCTGCACTATCAGGAAACATTGGACCCACATGCACCCTGGCCCAACGAGCCAGGAAGCTTTTGGGTCGTATATGTCTGTCCTGACGGCAGGTCCGGCAGCGGTAGCTCGGCTTCTTCCAACGGCTTCGGAGCTGTCCATATCAATGATCAAATGGTTATCCATGGGATGATGCCGCCGGACGCGGAAACCGTTGAGGTGTTAGTGGGCGACCGAGACCAAATAGCTGTACAAGCAACATCTGGAGTGTTTATTGCTGTCGTACCGACCGGGAAAGATATCACCGTGACGTTTAGGGATTTGCAGGGTATGGTTGTGGCTGAACGCCGAGTGAGAGCAGAGTGGACCGTCTCATTGCACGAAAGCTGAGAACAGCTACTGCGCGTACTACTAACCTGCCCTCGAATTATGACCGAAACGGCAACGCGACGGGTACGGGGGGACCGCGCTCAGCTATAATGCGCGCAACCACTGGACGGGCGGCACGGTCAACGGCCAGGCCGTGGGCTTCGGGTACGACGGGCTGGGCAGGCCGGT
>JACDAU010000469.1 GCA_013695265.1 Chloroflexia bacterium | reverse complement strand
TACAACTGCTGGTACGCGGGATAGACGGTCACGACGTGGTCGCCCGGCGAGAGCAGTACATTGAACAGGAGAAAGTTCGCCTCGATCGCGCCAGTCGTGACGAGGATGTTTTGCGGTCCGGAGTCGCGGTACGTCTCTGCGAGCAGGCTGCGGAGCCGCAGCGAGCCAGGCGCCTCGCTGTAGCCGAGCGGTGTGTCCAGTAGCTCGGCCAGCAGCCGCTCGCGCTCCCCAGGCGGGACGAGGCCGATCACGTCACGGGCCGTCATCGGGAGGATGCCGCTTTCCGCGATGTCGTACTCCACGTGGAGCTCCCACCTGGTCATCCACCGCTCCAGCTCGAAGCTCTCGATCTTCATGGACCTCCCCTTTCGCCATTCATGCCGATGCCGATCATTCGGCGCGATGGGACGGCCGATACGGCTTCCAGGTGATTGGTGATGCATGTCATCCCGAGCCGCAGCGAGGGATCCGTAACCCCAACCACGGACTCCTCGCGGGCTCGGAATGACAGTGCCCTACCATTCAGCCGGAGTTCATATGACACACGGGAGCCGGTGTGTAGCGCCGTGCTTCCCGCATCGCCGTGCCCAGTGTTGAGAGAGTCCGTTACACCAGGACGCGGTCGAACTGGGGCAGGTAGGCGCGGTTTTTCTCGAACATTTGCTCCGTCAACTCCTTGATCTCCGAGAGGGAGAGTACGGCGGCGGTGAGCGGGTCGTGTGCGATGGCCTGGTAGATGAGGCGAGAGTCGCCGGTGAGCGCGCCCTCCACGGCCATCTCCTCTATCTGCGAGGTGAGCCCGGTGAGCATCGCACAGGACGGGGGCAAGTCACCGACGTGCACGGGGCTGAGGCCCTTCTTGCTTGCCCAGACCGGCACCTCGACGCACGCGTTCTCGGGCAGATTCGTCACGAGCTTCGTGTTCGCCACATTGCCATTGAACTCGAACGGCTCACCACCCATCAGCGCGTTGATGATGTACGCCGCGTATTCGTGGCCGCGCTCCAGCGAGATGGGGGAGTCACTCGCGAACCACTTCTTAGCGTTGTCGCGCCACTCCTCTTCGCGCCGCTCGTAACTCTTGATGATGTACGCATACTCGCCGGGGTTCCAGCCTGTGCCGTCGGTACAGTACTTCTCGATGAGGTCCGGGCGCTTCCGGAACCACCAGTTGTACTCGGAGTTGTGCCCGCTGGACTCGGTGACGTAGTAGTCGAGGTGGAGGAACATCTCGTTGCGCACGATCTCCTCGTTGTACACCTCGGGGCGAGTCGTGATCGCGTCGCGGATCATCGGGTAAGCATCGGTGCCGTTGACCTCGAACTTCGTGTACCACGCCATGTGGTTGATGCCCGCGCAGGTGTATGTGACCTCGTCCATCGGCGCGCCGATCCAATTCGCGAGCATCTCGGCCGTGCCCTGCACGCTGTGGCACAAGCCTGTGAGCTGGATGCTGGTCTCGCGCTGCATCGCGCGGCAGAGCATCACCATCGGGTTCGTGTAGTTGAGCATCGTCGCGTTCGGGCAGATGCGCTCCATGTCGCGGGCGATATCGAGCATCACCGGAATGGTCCGCAGAGCGCGGAAGATGCCGGAGGGACCGCGTGTGTCGCCTACGTTGGTGTCCACGCCGTACTTCTTCGGGATCTCAATGTCGTGCCGCCAGACGTCGACCCCCTGGGCGAGAATGGTGACACACACCACATCCGCGCCGCGCAACGCCTCTTCGCGGTTGCTCGTCGCCTCGACCTTTGCGGGGTATTCGCCAAGTTCCACGATTCGCTCAATGGAGCGCCGGGCGAATTCGAGCCGCTCGTCGTCGATGTCCATGAGACTGATCGTCGCGTCGCGTAGCAGCGGGAACGTGAGTATGTCGCGCACGAGTCCGCGCGTGAACCCCAGGCTGCCCGCACCAATAAAGGCGATCTTCGTCATTCCGTCATTTCCCTTTCCCGGCGCTCGAACGGCGCCTGTCCCTGTGTTATCAGCGAGTATACACGACGGCCTGCGGCAAATCGGACCTTTAGTGTCATGACGAGGGGCCGGGAGCCGCGGTAGGCGGTATGCACTACACGGACTTCCTGTTGGGGACGCATTGCTGTGATGGGGCCCGTGTGCATGCCCGGCGGGCGGGACAGACTCGACGCCTATATCCTCGCCACCGCCGTCTCGAACAGCTCCCACCGACCGTGCTCTAGCGGCGGGCCGCCGGTGCGCGAGAACCACATAGTGTAGCCGAGATACTTGAAGGCGACGTACCGGCGCGCCATCTCGTACCGCTGCCGGAACTGCTCCTCGGGGATGACGTGACCGACTGCGGCCAGGGCCACCCGGTACGCGCCCACCTGCTCAGGTGTGAAGAAGTTGGGCAGGTCGAGATAGAACGAGCCGTACCGCGCCTGGCCCCAGTCGACGATGAATGGCTCGCCGCCGTGGACGAGAACCTGGTCGTGGTGCAGGTCGGCGTGGATGAGGGTGAGGGTGTCGCCCTCAGCCCAGAGTTGGTCCATGTCCGCCAGGAACCGCCCCGCCGCCGCCTCCAAGCGTGGGCGCTGTGGACCCCATTCGCGTGCGAAGCCTGCCAGGCGCATAGTCTCATCCCACTGCTCCCAACAGTTTCCCAGAACGAAACCACCCGCGAAGTACCCTCGGTCGGCGCGTGGCAGCAAGGGGAGTTCATGGGAATGCTCGAGATTGGCGTGGCGGATCTGGGCGAGCCGCCCCGCCGCCTCGCGAAGCACCGCTTCGCCGACTGGAGCGCCGTCTGGGGTAAGGTCCTGCTGGCAAACCGGCGCGAGGCCGTCCGTCGCGAGGTCGAGCGTGTGGCTGTACGGGACGCCCGGCTGCCCCTCCCGATTGTGGTGATGGAGCACCCGGCGCTCCACGAGCGGGGCGTCCTTCGTGAGAAGTGTTACCATGTTTCTGTGCCGGGAGCGGTCCGTGTATTCGACGGCGTATCGCTGGACCGTCGCCATCCCATATGCGCGCTCGCGCTCCGGGGTCGGCACGGGCTCGTACCGGACCACATTTGTCGATGGATCGATGTGCCGCCGTATTGTGGCCGCGAAAAGCTGTGCTAGCGGATCCACCGCCGCCTCCTGGTCTCGCGCGTGTGAAGGCGATCAGTTCATCTGCGAACTCATGAGCGCGGATACCTGGATATCTTGCTAAATTGCTGCGTGTTACCACGAATGCTCTAACAGGCCACCTTTGAGCAGTCGTCCTTTACCGCGTCGGGTGGTGAGATGGGTTCGAGGCCGTCCGTCATCGACGTTATGATCCTGCCGGTAAGCGAGTCGATTAGCACGTATGCGATGGCTCTGTCCGTGGTGCGCAAAGCTGGGCTCCGGTTCGCGG
>JACDAU010000233.1 GCA_013695265.1 Chloroflexia bacterium | reverse complement strand
CACCAGCTATCTACTATGGCGACGAGATCGGCATGGGCGACAACATCTACCTCGGCGACCGCGACGGGGTTCGCACGCCGATGCAGTGGAGCGGCGACCGCAACGCTGGCTTCTCGCGCGCGGACCCGCAAAAGTTGTACATGCCGCCCATCCGCGATCCGCTCTATGGTTACGAGGGCATCAACGTCGAGGCGCAGGAGCGCACGCCGACGTCTATGCTCCAATGGCTCAAGCGGGTAATCGGCATTCGCAAGCACTATCCCGTCTTTGGCCGCGGCAGCATCCGGTTCCTCCATCCGACTACCCGGCAGGTGCTTGCGTTTGTTCGTGAGCACGAGGGCACCCGGGTGCTGGTCACGTGCAATCTCTCGCGCTTCTCACAGGCTGCAGAGCTTGACCTGAGCGAGTTCGAGGGACTGTACCCGGTGGAGCTTTTCGGCAAGGTTGTATTCCCGCGCATCGGCCAGCTACCGTATCTGCTCACCTTTGGCCCACATATCTTCTACTGGTTTGAGCTCAAGTCCGAGGAGGACCTCCATTGATTCCGGCTAGACAGGCGCTGTACATCGACGCACACCACAAGCGTCTGGTCGACGCCCTGCACGACGCCCACGAGCGGGCCGCCTTGGAACTCCAACTCCCTGGCTACCTGCAAACGCAGCGGTGGTTCGGTGGTCAGTCACGCTCGCTGCAACGCGCGTCCATCGAGCGGTGGGTGGAGCTCGAGAGCGGCGCGTGCATCTTTGTCGTCGCCGTCACGGACACGTCGGGACTGGAAACACAGCACCAACTCTACCTCGTGGCTGGGGAGCGCGACGGACAGCAACGAGCGGTGATCGACGCGCTTGGGCAAGCCGCCGTGTGCGAAGAGCTGATGGACCTGGTCCTCTCCGGCGCGCGGCGGGAGGATTATCGGGCAACGCTCCTGTGCGAGCCCACGGGGCTGGACACCGAGGGGTGCACCGGTGCGGCGCGGCTCGTCGGCGTGGAGCAGAGCAACAGTTCCGTGGTGTATGGGGAGCGATGCATCCTCAAGGTGTACCGGCGGCTCGAGCGTGGCACGAATCCGGAGGTCGAACTCAGCCGATACCTTTCCACCGAGGCAAACTTCGCCGCCATCCCTCCAGTCTTGGCCACCGCGCGGATCGAGAGCGTCGACGGCTATAGCGTGGATGCCCTGCTGCTCCAGAGATACGTGCCGAACGATGGCGACGGCTGGGCGTGGGCGGTGGGGGCAGCCACACAGGCGATGGGCGAGGCACGAGAGCCAGAAGCGTTGAGCGGGTACCTGGAGGCCGAGCGTGGCACGCTAGACTTCGCGGCCGCCCTGGGGGAGACAACCGCCCGATTGCACGCGGCGCTCGCGCGTGCCACCACGCCTGAATTGGGTCCTCAACCGGTGACCAGCAACGACCTCGCGCGTTGGACAGCGGAACTGCGCCGGGAAACAGACGAAACCGCCACAGTGGTGGAACATTGCGACGCCAATGCGATCGACTTACTCGAAGCACTCAGCCGGGTGCCCGAAGCGCCACAACTTCCCATGCCCGATGATGCCGGATTTCAGATGCGCGTCCACGGCGACTATCATCTCGGCCAGGTGTTGCGAGGGCACGATGATACGCTGTATATTCTCGACCTCGAAGGCGAACCAGCGCGGAGCCTGGCGGAACGCCGCGAGCTGCGCTCCCCCCTCGTGGACGTTGCGGGCATGGCCCGTTCATTGAGCTACGTCGCGTACGCCGCGGCGCGCGATCACGCCTCGGAAGACATGGCAGCGGCGTGGGAACGCATCGTGCGGCAGCGATTTCTGGAAGCATACCTCGCGGCTGCGAGTAGAACGGAACCCGCGATTCTACCTCGCGATGAAGCTGTGCGCGACCAATTGCTCGCTCACTTCGAACTGCGGAAGGTGCTTTACGAAGTGCGCTACGAGCTGAACAACCGCGCCGACTGGCTATACATCCCCGCAGCGGCGGTCCGTCGGCTCTTGGGAGCGTGATAGGCAATCCGCTTGAACCATACACCATTTCATCCCGAGCCGCAGCGAAGGATCTGCAACCTCAACCATGGATTCCTCGCTGGCTCAGAGTGGAATGACAGATGCACCATCATTCAGCCGGAGTTAGTATGAGGCGGTGATCGCGGAACAGCAGCGGCAAACGACCCGATGATTCGATATGACGCCGCTCTCCCCGCGCAGCGCCAAACTTTACGCTGATGGACATTGACCAACCGCTCGGACCGGCGACCCGGAGAGGGCGTGTTATGCGCTTGAAGGATAACCTGCTTGCCACGAATAACCCATCACGGCGACCCGTACCCCCTGGGTGCGACATGGAACGAAACGGCGACGAACTTCGCGATATACGCGGGCTCCGCAGACCGGGTGGAGCTCTGCCTCTTTGACGGGTGGGTGGGTACGGCGGAAACTGAACGCGTCGAGATTGCAGAGCGCACCGCAGGGGTGTGGCATATCTGCGTGACAGGTATCCAGCCAGGGCAGATTTATGGCTATCGCGTCCACGGTCCCCATGAGCCAGCTCAGGGGCTACGCCATAATCCCCACAAGCTGCTCATAGATCCATACGCCCGTGCGGTCAGCGGCGCTATCGATTGGTCGCCGGCCCTGTACGGCTATCCAGTGGCGGGAGATGAGTACCGCGACCTGGTGATGGAAACCTCCAACAGCGCGCCATACGTGCCAAAGGGGATTGTTGTGGCCCCGGACTTCGACTGGGGCAACGACCAGGCACCACGTATACCCTGGTCCGATACGGTGATCTACGAGGCGCACGTGCGCGGGCTCACGAAGTTGTGCCCGCACGTTCCAGAGGCCCTGCGCGGCACTTACGCGGGGCTAGCCCACCCAAGCGTGATCGAGTACCTCCGAGGCATCGGCGTGACGGCGGTTGAGTTGTTGCCCGTGCACGCGTTTGTACAGGATGAGCACCTCGTGCGGCGAGGTCTCGGCAACTACTGGGGCTACAACACGCTCGGGTTCTTCGCACCCGAGGGCCGTTACAGCGCCGCAGGCTCGCGCGGTGGTCAGGTCGCGGAGTTCAAGAGGATGGTGCAGGCACTGCACGCAGCGGGGCTGGAGGTGTTGCTCGACGTGGTGTACAACCACACCGCCGAGGGCAACCACCTGGGGCCGACCCTTGCCTTCCGGGGTCTGGACAACGGCGCGTATTACCGCCTCCTGAACGAGAACCAGCGCTATTACACCGACAGTACCGGCTGTGGCCACGCGATGGACCTCACCCATCCCCGCACACTACAACTCGTGATGGACTCCTTGCGCTACTGGGTCGAGGAGATGCACGTGGACGGTTACCGCTTCGACCTCGCCACCACGCTCGGGCGCAATGACGAGAGGTTCGACCAGCGAAGCGCGTTCTTGCAGGCTGTGGCGCAGGACCCGGTGCTGGCGCGGGTGAAACTTATCGCGGAGCCATGGGACCTCGGCAACGGCGGATACCAGGCGGGCAACTTTCCTCCACCGTGGAGCGAGTGGAACGACAAGTACCGAGACTCCGTCCGCCGCTTCTGGCGTGGCGATCCGAACCAGCTCGCGGAGCTGGGATCACGGCTCGCTGGCAGTAGCGACCTGTATGCACACAATGAGCGCCGCCCGCATGCCAGTATCAACTTCGTCGCCGCACACGATGGCTTCACTCTGCGCGACGTGGTGAGCTACGACGGGAAGCACAACGAAGCGAACGGCGAGCACAATCGCGACGGCTCCGACAATAACCTGAGCTGGAACTGCGGCACGGAAGGCGAGACGCGGGACCCCGCGATTCGCGAGTTGCGGCTGCGGCAGATGCGCAACTTCCTGACAACACTCTTTGTCTCCCAGGGCGTACCGATGCTGCTTTCCGGGGATGAGGCGGCCCGAACGCAGCGAGGCAATAACAACGCCTACTGTCAGGACAACGAGATCTCATGGCACCCATGGAAGCTGACATCCGCACAGGACGGGATGCTGGCGTGGACCCGCCGCATGGCGGCGCTGCGGCGGGCGCATCCCATTCTTCGACGGCGAGAGTACTTCCGAGACCTGCCTCCGCGCGAGGGGGAACGCGACATCCTCTGGCTGCGTGCTGACGGCGAGGAGATGACAGGCGACGAGTGGCAAAACCAGCGCACGCGTTCGCTCGGTGTGTGGCTTTCTGGGACGCCGAAGGACCTCACGGATGAGCAGGGCCGCCCCGTCCGGGACGACACGATGTTTATAATGATGAACTCGAACGACGGTTCCGTCCGGTTTCATCCGCCGTCGATCCCGGATGGCGGCGTGTGGGCGCTGGTGCTCGATACGTACCGGCCCGAGGAGCGGATGAATCCGGAGGTCTACCTCGATGGCGAGATTTACGAATTGCATGGACGTTCGATGGCGATGCTCAAGCACGTCGTGAAGGGCGGAAACGAGGAGGGACGAGATCAATGACGCTAACGGTTTCCGATCCAGAGGTTCAGGGCTTACTCTCCGGGACGCTGCACGATCCGCACGCATACCTCGGCATGCACGCATCGCCGAGCGGGCTGCAAGTGCGCGTTTGGTCTCCAACCGCCGCCCGTGTAACGCTTCAGGAGACCGGTGGGCGGCGGACCCGCGTTGACCTGAGCCGGGTGCACCCTGCGGGACTCTTCGCGGGCGTTGTCCCCCGCCGACGCACCGTGTTCCCATACATCTTGGAGTTTGCCAGCGGCGAACATACCTGGACACAAGAAGATCCCTACCGCTTCTTGCCCACCATCGGCGAGGAGGATCTGTATTACATCGGCGAAGGCTCGCACCGCAGGCTATACGATGTGCTTGGCGCGCATCCGCGAACGATTGACGGCGTTGCGGGCGTGAGCTTCGCGGTTTGGGCGCCTTCCGCACGGGGCGTGAGCGTCTGCGGCGACTTCAATGGCTGGAACCGCCGCACACACTCAATGCGTTCGATGGGTCCCTCCGGCGTTTGGGAGATCTTCCTGCCCGGCCTTGCGGTCGGCCAGCGGTATAAGTACGCGATCCGGGGCGCGGATGGCGTGGAGTACGAGAAGGCCGACCCACTCGCCTTTGCCTCCGAGCTACGCCCGAAAACGGCCTCCATCGTGGCGGATATCCAAAGTCAGGAGTGGAAGGACGGGGAGTGGATGGCACGACGCCAGGAGTGTAGTCCGTACCAGGAGCCGATGAGCGTGTATGAGGTCCACCTCGGGTCTTGGCGGCGGCACGACGACGGCTCTTGGCTGAGCTACGCGGAGATTGCGAACGAGCTCGCGCCCTATTGTCGGGAGCACAACTTCACGCACGTTGAGTTGATGCCCGTCTCCGAGCATCCCCACGACGGCTCCTGGGGGTACCAGGTAGTTGGCTTCTTCTCCCCGACCAGCCGCTTCGGTAGTCCCACTGACTTTCAGCAATTCGTCGACCGGTTCCATCAGGAGGGCGTGGGTGTCCTCCTCGACTGGGTGCCGGCGCACTTTGCCATCGACGCGCATGGCCTGACGCGCTTTGATGGCACGTACTTGTACGAACATGAGGATCCTCAGCGGCGCATCCAACCCGACTGGGGCACGTACAGCTTCAACTACGCCCGGCACGAGGTACGTAACTTTCTCGTCGCAAACGCTCTTTACTGGCTTCGGGAGTATCACGTAGACGGCCTTCGCGTCGATGGCGTGAGCTCGATGCTGTACCTCGACTACAGCAGGGAGCCGGGGGAGTGGTCCCCGAATCGCCTGGGCGGACGCGAGAACCTGGAAGCAATTGACTTCCTCAAGGAGGCAAACGAACTTGTCTACTCCGAGGGCGACGGCGCGCTCTCAATCGCGGAGGAGTCCACCGCGTGGCCCGGTGTCTCGCGGCCAACGTATGATGGCGGGCTCGGTTTCGGCTTCAAGTGGAACATGGGCTGGATGCACGACACCCTGAAGTACTTCGCGAACGACCCGATCCACCGCCGCTTTCACCAGAGCGAGATCACGTTCTCCATGATGTACGCCTACGACGAGAACTTCGTACTCTCGCTCTCGCACGATGAGGTTGTGCACGGGAAAGGCAGTATGCTCCACAAGATGCCCGGTGACGAGTGGCAGCAGTTCGCCAACCTTCGCCTGCTGCACGCGTATCAGCATGGGCACCCCGGCAAGAAGCTGATCTTCATGGGCGGGGAGTTTGGGCAGCGTGGTGAGTGGAATCATGAGGGCAGCGTAGAGTGGCAGGCGCTGCTATATCGTCCGCACGCGCGACTGCGCGACCTCGTACGCGACCTGAACCGGCTGCACCAGGAGGAGCCCGCGCTCCACGAGCGCGACCACGAGCGCGACGGCTTTGCGTGGCTGGACTACAACGACAGCGACAACTCCGTGCTGTGCTG